>CAYUGW010000531.1:0-3480 GCA_964444245.1 uncultured Blastocatellaceae bacterium
GCCGCGATATTCTCAACGTCTTCGAGCTTTCCCGTTCCGACCGTTTTGCACGCAAGTTCGCCGGAAACGGGTTCGACGAAATAAACGCCGTCTTTTTTTAATTTTTCGATATTTCGCTGCGTCGCCGGATGATTCCACATCGAAACATTCATCGCCGGCGCGACCATAACGGGAGCGTTTGCCGCCAGATAAGTCGAACTCAAAAAATCATCGGCGATTCCGCTTGCAAATTTTGCCAGAATATTCGCCGTTGCCGGAACTATAAGCAGCAAATCAATTTCTTGCGAAAAATTGATATGGGCAATCGGATCGGGATTATTTTCGTCGTAATCGTCAACTAAAACATAACTGTCAGTCAAAGCGCGAAAGGTCAAAGGCTGAATAAATTCGGTCGCGTGTTTTGTCATTGCGACACGCACTTCGCAATCCGCTTTTTGCAAAAGCCGCAAAACTTCGATCGCTTTATACGCGGCGATTCCGCCCGAAACTCCTAATCCGATGCAAAATTTCTTATTTTTTTCATTCATAAAATGGTTGGTGTTTCGTCGTTAGTCGTTAGTTGCTCGTTGCTGTTCAGCAGAACGGAAGAAACACTAAACGAAAAACAACGAACGACGAACAGCTAACAACGGTCAATTTATAGGCAGTTTAGCATTTTCCGTTTGATAAACGAAAATTACAGCGCGGCGCGGAGAAGGCTGTGGCAAGCAACAGTCAAAATTTTTGCGTTTGTATGATAAAATTCCTTTGATCGAGCCAATTTGCAAAGGACAAACGACAAATGACAAAGGACGAAAACCAACCGACACTTTTTGACGCGAAAACGGACGAAAGCGTAGATGAAAAAGTCATACTCTTCGCGCTCGGCGAATTTCAGACGCGAGGGTTTCAATTGATAAACCGCGAACTCGCGCTCGACCGTCTGCGCGGAGCGTTCAAACGCGCCGCCGAAGGATTCGGGTTTGAAGAATTTCCGGACGAAAAAATCGCCGGAATTTTAGGAAACTTAGGCGCAAATATCAAAAAAGTGCCGGTCTATGTTGCCAAACATCCGTTTCGCGTAACGGTCAACGCCGAACTTGCCGAAAATGCTCTTGAAATTTATAAAAGAGAAAAGGAGAAAAAATAATGAGAAGTTTTATAATTTTAATCGGTTTGATTTTAGTAATGAGTTTTTCGGTCTTTGCCCAAAACGGCAAAATTGAAATTATGGAAACAGGGGCGTTTCACGGCGAGGAAGTTTCGGTAAAAACGGGAGAGATTTGGCTCGGACTTTTTAAACAAAACGAAAATTATTCGCTTCTGCCGGTCGTTATAACGGTTGAAAATGTTCACGATCCGATTATTGATAATGACGAAAGCGAAAAGACCGGAAAAGAAGTCACCGTTTTAGGTCGGGAAAATGCCGTTTTTCTGATTCGCGGCAGAGGTTTTTCGCAAAGCCGCGTCGTTAAAACCGTTTTTCAGGGCGAAAAATCAATCGAAAATGATTTCGACGAAATTTTTGATTTTGAGGGCGGAAAATATAATCTGAAAGTGGAAAGCGAAAGAAAAAATGCGGAAAACCCGAAACTGCTCAATGAAACTTCAAAACTCGTTTTAACTGAAGGAAAAACGAGTCAAATTCTTTATTCGGTAGATATATGCGATGATTGCGGATGGCAAATAAAATGGACGGGCGATCTGGACGGCGACGGAAAGCTCGATTTTTATTTACAATTAAACAATCATTACAACGGGGCAAATATGAAACTTTTTCTATCTTCCGCAGCCGAAAATGGTAAATTAGTAAAAGAAGTTGCCGAGTTTCGGTATGTTGGTTGCTAATGTTTACGGAAAAATCCTACGAAAATTTTGCCGATCTGCGGCATTTTGCAGAAAAATATCTCCCGCAAATCGAAAAATCTTTGCGCGAATTTTTGCCGCCCGCGCCGCCGAAGATCGAAAAAGAATTTTATCTGGCGGTCGAAACAGCTTTGTTTTCCGGCGAAAAACGCATTCGACCGATTTTGACTCTGCTCGGCGCGGGGCTTTTCGGCGGCAAGGCGCAGGACGTTTTGCCGGCGGCGGCGGCGGTCGAATTTATTTATACGAGTTCGAATATCTTTGAAGATTTGCCATTTTTTAATCATCGGAAAAACGGGCGCGAAAACGTTTCTTTAGCAGAAAAATACGGCGAAGGTTTGGCGGTCGTTGTCGCGCTTTCTCTACTTAATGCCGCGTACCCGCTGGTTTTTGTCAATCATATCGGAATGCCGGAACGCGCCATGCAGGCGCACGCCGAAATTGTCGAATGCGTCGGCGCGTCCGGTCTGGTCGGCGGGCAAGCGATTGATTTGAAAATGGCAAAAGGCGCGGAAGAAGATGCTTTTGCGGACGATTTGCACATCGAATCAACAAAAAATTTGAAAACATCGGCTTTAATACATCTGTCTTTGCGCGTCGGCGCGATTCTCGCCGGATCGGATTATCTCGATTCGGCAAATCTCGCGCGCTTTGCCGGATTTTTCGGCGATGCTTTTCAACTTTCGGATGATTTGGCAATTTCTTCGACAAACAGTTCAACCCGCAATGACTTAAACAACCTGGTCGAAGAAGCCAAACGCTTTTTGATCGAAAATTTCCCGTCAAACGAAGCGCGAAGCTGTTTGATTCAATTGACGGAACATCTTGCAGAAGGAAAGGTGTAATATTTATGAAAATAAGGTTTATTTTGCTTTTTGTGATCGGCTTTTTTAGTTGCACGGAAATTTTTCCGCAATTCGTGGATACCCAAAAATTAGCTGTAAACGGGGAAATCAAAGATATTATAATTGTCCATAATGAAATTAGAAAAAATGTCGAAATTACGGCAAATGCTGCAATGACACTCGTTAATAATAGCGAAAATACGTTAATTTTAGTTAATCCGAAATTATACGTTCAATCTACAAGCAAAATATTTTATTATTATTTAGAGGAGAGCAAAGACGAAGACGTAGGCGGAATGAATTCAAAAACTTATCCGACACGTTCTTTTATGGATAAAAAAAACAGGAAACTTGCAGAAAAACTAGATTCAAAAAAGCCTCCGAAAGATTACACTATCACATTAAAACCAAAACAAACCTTTACGTGGGATGACTCTATCTTTATTGTTTTTAAGAAAACTGAAAGGAATTCATTTGATCGTAGTTTGGTCTGGGATACCTTCAAGATATTCGGGGATGATTTTTGGTTTAACTTTGAATATTCTCTGCCTTTTGAAATCAGCCGACTTAAACCGAATTTAATCAATGAATTACCGAATCGCTGGGCAAAATTCGGTGTTTTTCCGGTTTTTTGTTGTTGCGAAGCTGAAGGTAAAGATTGCGAGAAGAAAGATTTCTGGATTAAAACCGAGCCGATCTTTATTGATTTTAGTCGGGCAAAAGTGAAAGAATTAAGAAATAATGACGGAAAATAATTCGTTTGAAACTGCCGAAATCGAAAAAGCCTACG
>CAYUGW010000532.1:0-3468 GCA_964444245.1 uncultured Blastocatellaceae bacterium
GAAAATCCGATTACAACGCGCTTCAAATTCAATTTGAACGCCGTCTTTCGCGCGGACTTCAGGCAATTGCGTCTTATACTTTTGCGAAATCCAGCGATAATATCTCGAGCGAGGTCGCTTCTTCGCCCGCGCTTTTTCGCGTTGACCCGGACGCGGAATACGCGCCTTCGGATTTCGATATTCGCCATACATTTACGGCGGCTCTGACCTACCGGCTTCCCTCGCCGATCAGAGAAGGTTTCGGCAAAAAATTATTGAATGGATTTGCGCTCGATCTGATCACGCGGGCGCGTTCCGCACCGCCGTTTAATGCGTTTGTCAGTTATCAAACTTCGGGTTTTGTTTCGTTTATCAATCGCCCCGATCTGGATGGAAGCGTTCCGCTTTATATCGAAGACGCGACGCTTCCGGGCGGGCGGCGCGTAAATCCCGACGCACTCACGACCGCGCCGTTTACGCGGCAGGGAACGCTCGGAAGAAATGCGCTTCGTGCTTTTCCGCTCTATCAAACCGATGTTGCGCTCAGACGCGAATTCAAATTTACCGAAAATCTCAAACTGCAATTGCGTGCGGAAGCATTTAACGTCTTTAACCGCGCAAATTTCGGTTATGCTTCAGGCAATGAAATCGTCCGCACGGTTCGGGCAGCGGGCGCAACGCAAAATCTGAATTTCGGACAATCAACCGTCATTCTCGCCGATCAGTTGAGCGGTTTCACGGGCGGCGGCTCAACGCCCGGATTTAATCAGCTCTACAGCGTCGGCGGAGCGCGTTCGCTGCAATTTGCCGCGAAAATTATCTTTTGATTGAAAAGCCGCAATTGTTGAAATTCAAATACCTTAACTTTTATTGAGGCATTAGGATTTGTATTTAAAAAGCCTTGTAATTTTCAAAGCGCGAGGTTATACTTGGAATATGTTTTTATTTCAGCATCGCTAAAATAATGAAGTGGCTCTGTTCTTTTGATTCGGAGTCGCTTTATTTTTTTGTCTAGAAGCTGTCTCAAAATTACAAACCGACCGTTAAGTAAGCCGCTTTCAAGACCGCGTTTCCCTCAGAAAACAACGGTGAAACGCGGTCTTGAAAGCGGCTTGCTTAACCAAATATTTTATTTTTGAGATAGTTTCTAAATTCGGCTTTATAAATTATAAAAAAGAGAGGAGAAAATTTTTATGTTAAAGGACTTTAAAGCCTTCATTGCCCGCGGAAATGTGCTTGATCTGGCTATCGGTGTAATTATCGGTGTGGCTTTCGGCAAAATCATCACGACATTGGTTGACCGAATTATTATGCCGCCGATCGGTTATGCCTTGAGCGGCATTGATTTTAAAACGATGTTTTACGATTTAAGCGGAAAATACAACAGCGTAACCGATCCGAAGATACTCGATGAAGCGATCAAAGGCGGCGCACCGCTGATTATGTACGGGCAGCTTATCACCGATATTATTCAATTTTTGATCGTCGCTTTTATCGTTTTCTTAATTGCGCGTTGGGCTTTAAAATTATTCAAAGGTTTGGAAGCTCCGCCTGCCGCGCCAACTGCCGAAGAAACGCTTTTAACGGAAATCCGCGATATTTTGAAAGACAAGAAAACAGTTTAGACATATAAAGTGAAAATTGAGAAATAAATCTCTACATAAGCCGTCGAAGACGGCAACATATTTGTAGCCCATAACGCCAGTTATGGGAATAAGTTAGAGATATTGTTTAAGCCATTGAAAATGGCGACATATCATTTATGTCGCCATTTTCAATGGCTTAATGAAAAATTGATGATTATTCCCACGATTTGCATCGTGGGCGGCGAAGCGGGGAATAATAACGTCGGTTTCACCGACTAAATCCCAATTCCCTACATCGCGCCTTACTTCTTAACCTACGGTGAAACATAACTGACCTGTTCGATCCCGGCTAATCCGGCGATTTTTTCGATAGGAATTCTGCCGATGATTCGGGTTTCGATTTCCTTTTCGATTTCGAGTCCGGCTTGCTTTAATTTTGCTACGACTTCCGGCGTGTTTTCCGTCAGAATGATCTGAATTTCGGCTTTGCCCTTAAAAACGAAATTGGCTTCGTTCATTCCCTCTTTGGTTTCGCCTTTGTCTAAGCGTTCGACCAGATCATAGATCCAGAAATGAAGTTTCTGCCGCAAAATAATGCGCCGCGTGATTTCCGGCGTGAGTTCGACGCGCATTTTATCGAGCGAGATTTCGACCGTCTTGGCATCAACGAAATTATATAAAATCACGCCCGACATCCTCAGAGCCTCGCCTTCAAAGGTCGGGGGTGAAAATTTGGATTTAAGCGCGGCGGTTTCCGAAGGTTTTTTCAGCGCATTGATTCCGCTGACCGCTTTTGCCGCAAAAACATCGCCTTTTTCATTGACCGAAAACTCGACATTGACCAGACCTTCCGTTTTCGTCCATTTCAATTTTTGCGGAATTTCAGGCTTCGGCAAGGTCGCCACACTGCTCGTAATATCGTCATCGGCGGAATTTTTATTTTTATCCGGAGTTCCCGTGCGGAAATTCGCAACTTCCGCGCCGTCAACGACAAACATATTTTCGCTGCCCGTTGAACCGCCAACACTCCCCATCAATCCGGGAGACAGTCCCAACAAATTCAATGAATTTCTACTGTTCAAAGGAAGTGAGCTAACCTGACTTGATGTAACATTTACAACTTCAGAAGCATCTAAAGTTATCGAACTGTTACTAGTTCTACTTCCGGCTAAATACCCGTCTCTTATTACGCCGCTTCCTCTGCCCGAACCGCTTCCGCTTCCAATTCCGGAACCTTGCCCGGAAGTATTTACTTGCGGCGGACGCTGTAAAGAATTAATAACTTCCAGTCTTCTGAAAGGCTGATCTTGTTCCCGGCTCACGCCATCCGCCGATTCCACCGGAACTTCTATTTTCGTTGGCTGACCGCCGCGATTGACGATTCTTTCTTCGACCGCGACAAACGATGTAAAGGCGGTCAAGAGCCGGAATTCCAGACCGATATTCGTGATTGCCGTTTGGCTTTCCGCTTTCGCCTCGTCGTTTGCGTAACTTTTTGAAGTCAGTTCATCAATCCGTTTTCGCGCCCAGAGCGTTGCCAGAACGTCGTGTTGATCTTCGGTTTCAGGAAGATTTACGGCAATTTCGCGCTCATAAACTTGTCCGCCGATCTTGCCTTTGAGTTTTATCGTGCCGCTCGCGCCTTTCGTATATCGCCCGTTCAAGATCACGGGTTTTGCCGAAAACAGATCCGCAATCTTTTGCGGGTAAACGTCCGCGACCGGCAAACCGTTCCAATCAATCGAAATATCTGTCAGCAGCGGCGTTCGGACGCGCTCGTAAAACCGCTTTGCCGCCTTTTCGCTTTCGTCTTCAAGCAGAACGATTTCCGATTCGCCGCCGCCTTCCTCCGCCATTTTATCGAGCAGAAAACGATTGACCGAATTTCCGATGCCGAAAGAGA
>CAYUGW010000533.1:0-3449 GCA_964444245.1 uncultured Blastocatellaceae bacterium
GCGAAATTAATCGAAAACGGGATTGAGATTAGTCACTGACTGGAGCGTGTTGCAACTGTCGCGGTAGCGGCGGAACGGCGTTTGATTAAAATCAAGTTTTTTGAAAGCGCAGGCTTTTTCGCGCTCACGCGCTCATGCAAGCAGGCTGCTTGCGCTCCAGTCAGGCAAATTTATGAAAAAATCTACGTTTTCATCTGTGATTCTCGGCGCGGCTTTTTTGATGGCTACTTCGGCGGTCGGACCGGGATTTTTGACGCAGACGGCGCAATTTACCGCCGTATTAGCGGCAAGTTTCGGTTTTGTCATTTTGCTTTCGGTGATTCTCGATATTTTTGCACAATTAAATATTTGGCGCGTTTTAACCGTCAGCGAAAAACGGGCGCAGGATGTGGCGAATGAAACGATTTTCGGAAGCGGTTATCTTTTAGCCGCGCTCATCGTTTTCGGCGGTCTGGCGTTTAATATCGGAAATATCGCAGGCGCGGGTTTGGGTTTGAATGTTGTTTTCGGTCTTGATGTTAAATATGGCGCGGTAATTAGCGCGGCGGTCGGAATCTCTGTTTTTCTTCTCAAAGATGCCGGAAAAGCTCTCGATTTTATTGTCAAATTCCTGGGTTTTGTGATGCTCGGTTTGATAATTTACGTTGTTTTTTCGTCAAAGCCGCCGCTCGGCGAAGCTGTTTTTCGCACATTTTATCCCGAAAGAATTGACGCGCTGATGGTCGTCACTCTCGTCGGCGGAACGGTTGGCGGCTACATCACATTTGCCGGAGCGCACCGATTGATTGACGCGGGAATTTCGGGGAAAGAATCAATCGGCGAAGTTACGAAAAGCGCGACGGTCGGAATTTTATTGACGGCAATTATCAGATTTTTGCTTTTTCTGGCGGCTTTCGGCGTGATCGCTCTCGGATTTTCAATTGATCCCCAAAACCCGCCCGCGTCGGTTTTTCAAAATGCGGCGGGAAACGTCGGTTACAAAATCTTCGGCGTGGTGATGTGGTCGGCGGCGATCACTTCGGTCATCGGCGCGGCTTACACTTCGGTTTCGTTTATCAAAACTTTTAACAAAAAGTTAGAAAAACACAACAATTATCTGGTCATCGGCTTTATTTTATTTTCGACCGTTTTCTTCTGGTTTAATCCGCGTCCCGTCCAGCTTCTGATTTTAGCCGGAACGATCAACGGGTTTATTCTTCCCGTCGGACTGGCTTTGATTTTGATCGCTTCGAGAAAAGCGAAAATCGTCGGTGATTATAAACATCCGCTCTGGCTGCAAATTACGGGTTGGCTGGTCGTTTTGGTGATGATCGCGTTCAGCATTCAAACGATTTTGAAATATTTCGGTGTTGACGACGCGGTTTGGCAATTTATAGCGGATTGGCTTTTTTATATCAGATCCGCGTTTCATTGATGCGGCTAAAATTCCTGTTGCTTTTTGCGATACAATAAGTAAAGATTTAACACTAAAAAATTAGCGGGTATTAAAATAAATTATGAATCCAACAGAACATAAAACAACAGTTTCCGAAGCCGTTCGCAAACATAAAGAGTTTCTTTTTCCGGCGGTCGCCACTTATTATCAAGAACCGGTCGCTCTGGTTAAAGGCGAGGGCGAATACGTCTGGGACGACGCGGGCAATAAATATCTCGATTGTTTCGGCGGCGTTTTAACGGTCAGCGTCGGACACGCTAATCCGAAAATTAACGAAGCGATTATCGAACAAACCCGAAAACTCCAGCACACTTCCGCGCTTTATGCCAATGAAAATCAATCGAATCTGGCGGAAAAACTGGCGCAGATTACGCCCGGAGATTTGAAAAAATCGTTTTTCACTTCGAGCGGAACCGAAGCCGACGATACGGCGATTCTTGCCGCCAAGCTTGCGACCGGACGACACGAAATTGTTGTTTTGCGTCACAGTTATTCGGGGCGTTCGGCGACCTCGCTTTCATCGGTCGGTCATTCGACTTGGAAACCGATTGCTTCGCAAGTTGCCGGAATTGTTCACGCGCACGCGCCGTATTGTTACCGCTGTCCGTTTAAGGCAACGCCCGACAATTGCGGTCTGGCTTGCGCGAATGACATTGAAGAATTGATTCAAACGACGACCGTCGGCGAAATCGCGGCGTTTATGGCTGAACCGATCCTGGGAGTCGGCGGTTTTATCGTGCCGCCCGAAGGTTATTTTGAACGAGCTTACGAAATTGCGCGTGAATACGGCGGACTTTGCATTTCCGACGAAGTTCAAACAGGCTGGGGCAGAACGGGCGAAAAATGGTTCGGCATCGAACAATGGGATGTCGCGCCCGACATAATGACGAGCGCGAAAGGAATGGCAAACGGCGCACCTATCGGCTGGACGATTGCCACTACGGAAGTCGCCGACAAATTTCCGGGTTTGACCTTTGCGACCTTCGGCGGAAATCCCGTCTCAACCGCCGCCGCACTTGCGGTTATCAAAATGATCGAAGACGAAGATTTACGCTCGAATTGCAAAACCGTCGGCGAATATTTGCGCGAAAAGCTCGATGAATTAAAGGAAAAATACGAAATCATCGGCGACGTGCGCGGAATGGGCTTGATGCAGGGCATTGAATTAGTAAAATCGCGCGAAACTAAAGAACCCGCGCCGGAAGCAGTTTTGAAAGTCTTTGAAGAAACAAAACGGCAAGGCGTTCTGATCGGCAAAGGCGGACTTTACGGCAATGTCATCCGCACGGGAATGATGCTTAATTCGACAAAGGACAATGTTGATGAATTGATTTACGCGCTCGACGCTGGATTTGCACTGTGCTGATTGAAGAATTCCAGGAGTGTAAGGAGAGCGGAAGGTTTTAATTTATGGATATTGAAGAATTAAAAAAAATAATTGATAAAAGGTTTAGTCAGTTTTCTACAAGCGGAAAGATTGGCAACTATATCGGTCAGTTTTTCGATTGTGAAATCAAAAACAATAAAATTGTCGGCTATGTTGACGGCAATCACGACGAATATATCGTTTCATTAAAAATTAACGGAGACTTTGTTGATGATCAATGCAGTTGTTACATCGGAAAAAACGGTTGTCATCATACAATAGCGTTGGCGCACACTTTTCTCAAAAACCCCGAAGATTTTGAAGTTATTAAAGAAGTTAAACGCATCAGACTTAACACTTTAGATAAAATCAGAGATTATTTGGATTATGTTACGTTGGAAGATTTAACCGATGAAATGAGCGAACTCGGCTTAACCCAACAAGACCTTGCCAGCGCAACGGGAACTTCTTCGGCGCATATTTCCGCCGTCAAACGAAGTGAAGCCAGAAATCGTTATTTCAAAGAACTCGGGGTAATAAAATTGGCTTGTCTGTGGATGATAGATAATGCCAAGAAAATCAAAAAACCTGAAAAAACCAAAAAGAAAAGCAAATGAAAACACTAATCAAAAACGGACGAATCGTAAC
>CAYUGW010000534.1:0-3446 GCA_964444245.1 uncultured Blastocatellaceae bacterium
TTTCGCGTTTTGGTCAATCGTTTCGCTTGCTTTAGTCGTCATTTTTATTACTCTTTACATTACGAGAATCGGCGCGGCATTTTTGAAATTGTTTTTACGTCGATTTTTATTATACTTATGTTTGCCTACTGTTGACAAAAGGATTATTTTGTAAAGAATCTGTCTTATAGATTTCTCATCATCCAAGTTTCAATAAATCCGAAGCGTTTTGAGAAACATATCACAGACCTTTAGCCGGTGATATGTTTCTTCGGCAAACAGAAGGCGATGGCAAATGACAGCAACGAAATCGAATCACGGCGCTTGAAAATTCTCGGCAAGGAAGAAATCCGCAATATTTTCGAACTGCCGGATTTGACGATGGAAGAACGCCTCGAATATTTTTCGCTGACCGCGCCGGAAAGGGATTTTCTTGAAAAACTGCGATTTGTTCCCTCGAAGTTGTATTTCATTTTGCAAGCTGGATATTTTAAGGCGCGGCATTTGTTTTTCAATTTTGAATTCGCCGATGTCCCTGAAGATGTCGAATATGTCCTACAAACTTATTTTCCCGACCATGAGATTAATCTCGAAAGCCTCCGCACGGTAGCGAAAAATACGCGATTGATCGGGCAGCGGGCAATCCTCCGTTTGCATCGTTATCGCTGGTGCGGCAAAAAAGAGCGGCGGTTAATTGAAAGCAAAGCGCGCGCCTTCGCCAGAATTTCCAGCAAGCCGATATATATTTTTCGTGAAATTGTTTCATTTCTTCAGGAAGAGCGCATTGTGTTGCCCGGTTACAGTTCGCTTCAGGATACGGTCGGTCAGTCTCTCGCTTTTGAGCAAAATCGCCTGATCGCTTTGATGGGGAATTTCTTAAACCTGCCCGAGATTAATAAACTGGACGCTTTACTGGAAGATTCGGACAGTTTTTATGAAATCACGCAGCTCAAACGCGAACCCAAGGATTTCAGCCTCGGTGAAATAAAACGCGAGATTGAACGCGCCCGGAACATCCGCGAAATTTACCGCTTAGCCCAAATGGTGCTGCCCAAAATGGACATCTCCAACGAGAGTGTCGCCTATTACGCTTCGCTGGTTTCGTATTACTCGGTTTATAAATTGAAGCGATTCGAGCGATGGATTGCCCGCCTGTATTTATTGTGTTTCGTTCACAGGCGCTACCGGCGCGTGAACGACAATCTGATCAACTCTCTGATTTATCGTTTCCGACAATACAACGACCAGGCAAAAGAAGATGCCCAAATAAGACTTTCTTCGCTGCGGCTCGAAACCAATCAGGACATCGGCAAAGCCGGGCAGGTTTTGAAATTGTTCACTGACGAACATATCCCTCCCGAAACGCCGTTCGGCGAGGTTCGGCAAAAAGCGTTTGAAATTCTGGGTCAACAGGCAATGGACAGAGTTGCCGCCACCTTCGCCGGCGATATGAGATATGACGAGATCGAGCTGCGCTGGGAATATCTGGACAAAATCGCCATGCGGATAAAGCTGAATCTGCGCCCGATTTTAACGGCGGTTGATTTCGCGGCGTTACCGACCAGCGACGATCTGCTCGAGGCGATACATTTTCTCAAAAAAGTTTTACTTCAGGAAAAATCTTTCCAGCAAATACCTTCCGCCAAATTTCCGAAGCGTTTTATCCAGGAAAAATACAAGCGCTATCTTTTTCGGGCAGGCATAGGCTCAAAACGCAAACAGCTTATTCCCGACCGCTATGAATTTCTCGTCTATCGGCTTTTGAGGGATGGCTTGGAATCGGGTGAAATGCACTGTGCTGACAGTCTGAGGTTTCGCAGTTTTGAGGATGATCTGCTTGATGACGATCAATGGCAAAACAAAGAAGCTCTCCTCAACCACGCCAATTTACCGATTCTCAAAGACACCGTTACGATTCATCTAAAAAATCTCGAAGAACTTCTCGAACAGCGCCTCGAAGAAGTCAACAATCGAATTTTAGCCGAAGAAAACAAGCATTTCGTTTTCAAGGGACAGGGCGGAAACAAACACTGGACGCTGGAATATCCGGGCAAATCGGATGAAATCAATGATTCGGTTTTCGATTCCGTTCCGCAGAACGACATCAGTAGCGTCCTGCGATTTGTTCACCGGAACACTGGATTTATGGATTGCTTTGAACATCTTTTGGGGAGATACGTCAAAAGCTCCGCCGACCGGCAGGTTATCAACGCCTGTTTGATTGCTTGGGGAACAAATATCGGTTTAGGCAAGATGGGTAGCATTTCCGACCTCAGCGCGGAATCTCTCCGCATAGCATCGGACAATTTTATTCGTCCCGAAACTCTGCAAGCAGCCAATGACGCAGTTTCCAACGCAATTGCTCAGTTTCCGTTGTTTCGGTATTATGACATCGGCGAAGTCATTCATTCGAGCAGCGACGGGCAGAAATTCGAGACTAAATTTCAAACCATCAACGCCCGCTACTCGCCGAAATATTTCGGGCTGAAAAAGGGAGTCGTTTCTTACACGCTGGTAGCGAACCATATTCCCATCAACGCCCGAATCATCGGGGCGAACGAACACGAAAGTCATTACGTCTTCGACATTTTGTTCAACAACACGACCGGCATCCAACCGGAAGTTCACTCGACCGACACTCACGGCACGAATCAGGTCAATTTCGCGCTGCTGCATCTTTTCGGCTACCAATTCGCTCCGCGTTATAAGGATATTTACGATACGGTCACGAAATCGCTCTACGGCTTCCGGCATCCGAGCCGCTACGGGAATCTGCCGCTCATGCCGATTCGCAAAATCAACACGCGGTTGATTATTAGCGAATGGGAAAATATCACGCGCATCATCTTATCGCTGGCGTTTAAAGCGACAACGCAACACATCATCACGGGCAAATTGAGTTCCTACGCCCGAAAAAATAAAACCAAGCGCGCCCTTTGGGAATACGACAATATCATCAGAAGCCTCTATTTGCTCGACTATGTTGATTCACCGCCGCTGCGCCGAAACGTTAATCAGGCATTGAATCGCGGAGAAAATTATCATCAGCTTCGCCGGGCTATCGCATATGCTAATTGGGGAAAACTGCGTTTTAAGTCGGAATCCGAGCAAAATATCTGGAACGATTGCAGCCGTCTGCTGACCAACTGTATTCTTTATTACAACATCTCGATTTTATCGAGTCTGCTCAAGCGCAAGGAGATGTCTGGCGAAACCGATGAGATCATCCGTTTCAAACAAATCTCGCCGGTTGCCTGGCAGCATATAAATTTTCTGGGACGTTATGAATTTGAAAAGCCGGAAAATCCGATAGACATTGACGAAATTGTTGATAAGTTAAGCAAAACTCCGATTGATTTTCAGGAAATGGTTTCTTACTAATCCGTTTCGAGGGGTTGGGCAAAAAACCCCGACATGTTTTTAGTTACTTTTAGTTTGTTTGAGAGGTTTTTCAAAATGCTGATAGT
>CAYUGW010000535.1:0-3439 GCA_964444245.1 uncultured Blastocatellaceae bacterium
CACTTGAGCAAAACAAATTACGGCTGAGGCAGCGGGCGGGGAAAACTTTATAACTAATTACTGCACGGCTCTAAAGACCGCTCGCCTTAACCGAATGATAGGTTTCAAATCAACTTCATCAAAAAATACCAATTGCCTTACCAGATCGAATCAACCGTCGCTTCATCAAATTCAATCGAATCGCCGTCCGGCAAAATATGAATTATTCGTGCCGCGCCTTTTGCCTTGAGAAGCGGCGCGAGCAAACCGACGCGATGACAATTGGCGCGCGGCGTTCTATGTTTCGTCAAAGGCTTCGATTCCGAACACATTATCGCCGTTCTGATTTCCGCCGCGATTTCCATAATCCTTTCCACGCCGCGATTCAAATCTTCCGGAATCGGCTGAAATTTCCCGCCCGTTTCCGGCAGATGCTCGTAACCGATCTTATTTTCGCGCAAGTTTGATTTTAAAACCTTCCCGTTAAACTGCACCCAACGCGAACGCGCCACGCTCCGCACGTCGCACAAAAACGCGATCTCGTATTTTTTAAGCAGCGCAAGAAAATCAGCCCAAGCGTGCCGCCCGTGTCCGATTGTGTAGATTGTGAGTGAATCAGGTTTCATTCATTAAAATTCTCACAAAAATTAGTTTGAAATTTTCGATTCATCAGCAATCTTGGTAGTTTTAGAGGCTTCGTCATAACACAAGCAATCATCATAATTTTCAACTTTAACAGAAACCTTTAATTCTTTTTCAGTTTTATCAGAATTTATTTTGACTCTTATCATCGAATTTTCATAATTTTTATAAATTATCTCTCCGCATCTAACATTCCATGTAAATACAGTGTTTGGAGAAGTTCCGCCGAGTGAAACCATAAAAACTATTTTGTCGCCACGTTTAACGGTTGAATCATCAGAAATAATATCCGGCGAAGTGATTTCAAAATAATTTTCGCAAAAACAATCTCCTCCACAGTTGCAATTTTCAACCGTAATTGTTTTAGTTTCAGAAATGTCTAGAATCCTACTTTGAGAATCTTTAAGCTGTGCAAAGATTTGATAAGTTCCGGGCGAGACGTTGACTAAATTCCAAAAGACATTTTTGCCTTGCCCGCCGATTTGCCCGCCGGTTACTTCGTATTTATAAGTCAAAGAATCATTGGTGTTATCTGAAAAAGCCGAAACATCGATCGTCATATTTTCATCGCATATTTCTCCTTCTGAAGGAAGATTTCCGGGCGAGCAGGGAATTTTTAGACTATTCTTACTTAATTTGATTTTTGCGTTTTTTTCAGGTGTCGGAGAAGTTTGAGTCTGATTATTCGCATTGATAATGGTTGGTGAATAATCTGTAATAAAAATGACATTCGATAAAATAAATAGAAAAGTAACGAACTTGAGCATAATTTTATTCCCTGATTTGAAAATTTTGTTCAAAAATCACTTTAAATCATAACAATGATTCAGACAATATTTTTATTGCATCAACTGTCTGCGGATTTTCCAGTGCCGACAGATCGCCCGCGTCTTCGCCTAGATATGCCGAGCGAATGACGCGGCGCATAACTTTGGCGTTGCGCGTTTTCGGCAGGGCGGAAACGAAATGAATGCGCGAGGGCGAAAGCGGTTTGCCCATATCTTTGGCGACGAGAGTTTTTAGTTCTTGTTCTAAAGTGTCGATGTCAGAGTCTTTTTCGCGCTCTGCGCTCATTGCAACCGGGACGGATTGCGCTCCGGTCAAAACGCAGAAGGCGACCATTTTCGTTCCCTTTATTTCGTCGGGAACGCCGATGACCGCCGCTTCCGCGACGCGCGTGTCGGCGACGAGCAGACTTTCGATTTCGGCGGGACCGACGCGTTTTCCGGCGACGTTTAAGGTATCGTCCGAGCGTCCTAAAATATACCAATGCCCGTCAGAATCCTTCATCGCAAAATCGCCGTGAACCCAGATTTTTTCAAAGCGCGACCAGTAAGTTTCGATGTATCTTTCGTTTTCTTCCCAAAACCCGCGAGCCATTCCGATCCAGGGCTGTCTGATCGCGAGTTCGCCGACTTTGCCGGCTTTGACGGATTCTCCGTTTTCGTCCAGAATATCCGCGTCAATGCCCAAACACGGCGCGGAAAATGAACCCGCTTTTTGCGGCAATAACGGATTTCCCATCAGAATCCCGCCCGAAATTTCCGTGCCGCCCGAATAATTGATGATCGGAATGCGCGAATTCCCGACTTTTTCAAACAGCCAATACCACGGCGCGGGATTCCACGGCTCGCCCGTCGAAGCGAAGGCTCGAAGCGCGGAAAGATCGTGTTTTTTCGGCAGCTCGTCGCCTTTTGTTGAAAGAACGCGAATCAAAGTCGGCGAAATTCCCAAAACTTCGACTTTATGTTTCGCGCAAAATTCCCACATTCTGTCGGCTTCCGGATAATCGGGCGAACCGTCGTAAAGCACCATCGTCGCGCCGTTTAAAAGTGCGCCGTAGATCAGCCACGGTCCCATCATCCAGCCGATGTCCGTGATCCAGGAAATACGCGTTCCTCTGCCGACATCAGTCCCGAAAGCCATATCCTGCGCCGCTTTAATCGGAAAACCGCAATGCACATGCGCGATGCCTTTCGGTCGCCCGGTCGTGCCGGAACTGTAGAGAATTATCAACGGATCGGCGGCGGAAGTAGGTTCGAGATACGCGAGTTCTTCTGCTGTTCTTTTTGCCTCTTTTTCAGTAGAAGTTCTTTCTCTTGCGCTCATATTTACATAATTTTCAATCGTCAGAAAACCATACTCGCCTAAACTTAAAACTTCGTCGAAGAAAATATTTTCCGTATTCTTCGGAAAATCTATTCCAACTTCACGACCTACAACAATAAATTGCTTTAACGTCGGACATTTTTCAGCGGCTTGTTTTGAAACTGAAAAAGAATCAATTTCTTTTCCGCGTCTAGGAAACCAATCACAGGCTATCAATGCTTTCGCTTTTACGGCGTTTAAGCGGGATTCTATTGCCGAAACTCCGTAACCTGAAAAAACCGGAACGGCAATCGCGCCGATTTGATTAATTGCTAAAAGCGAAATTATGGTTTCCGGTATCATCGGCAAATGAATTCCGATTGCATCACCTTTGTCTAAATCTTTAAGTCTTAATCCAGCCGCGCAATAATTAACTTCTTGCTTTAGTTTTTTGTAGGAAAATTCTCTGATTTTACCTTCTTCACCTTCCCAAATTATCGCCGCCTGATTTTCAATTTCCGTTCCGATCCAACGATCAAGGCATTGCGAAACGATATTCAAACCGCCGCCGACGCACCATTTTGACCATTCGATTCCTTCGGATGTATCAAGCAATTTTTGGTATGGCGGATCGAATTTGATGTCTAAAAAGCGCAAAACTTCCGCCGTAAATGCTTCGACATCTTCGATGGATTTTTGGTAGAGTTCGTCCCAATCCTTCGCGCCGGTT
>CAYUGW010000536.1:0-3426 GCA_964444245.1 uncultured Blastocatellaceae bacterium
CTCGACGCGCAGTTTGCGGAAGCCTACGCCGGATTAGCCGACACCGAATATTTGTTGTTTGATTATAATTTTGAAACAAGCAAAGAACAAGTTCTTCGTGCCAGAGCTAATTTACAGCGCGCTTTATCAATAAAACCCGAATTTGCCGATGCGCTGACGACGCTCGGTTCGATACAGATGAATTATGATTGGGATTGGGCAAATGCGGAAAAATCTCTCCGACAGGCAACCGAATCTGCGCCGAATTCGTCCGCGGCACGGATGCGTTTCGGGGCATTATTGCTCAGATTAGCGCGTTTTGACGAAGCGCAAAACCAATTTGAACAAGCCCTCGCGCTCGATCCGCTTTCGGTTATCGGCATCGTCAATCTGGGAATGGTTAATTTCTGCAAAAAAGATTTTGCCGCCGCCGAACGGCATTACAAAAAGGCTTTTGAAATAAACGATCAATACGGTTCGACGCATTGGCTGTATTCGCGTTCTTTGTGGTTGGAGGGAAAAAAGGATGAAGCGATAAAGGAAATCGTGCGCGGCTTGGAATTGGACAAAAACGAACCGCTTGCCCGTCGGATCGAAGAAAAAGCGCGAACAGAATCGCCGGATGCCGCGATTAAATTGCTGCTCTACGAATGGCGCGAAAATCCTTCAAAAACCAATCCGCATAATCTGGCTTATTTATCGGCAATTTCCGGCGATTATGAAAAAGCCGTCTTCTGGCTGGAAAAATCCTTTGAAGAAAATCACCCGTGGACAACCTGGATCAAAGCCGCGCCGGAATTTGAAGTATTAGCCAACGAGCCGCGCTACCGCGAAATTCTGCGAAAAATGAATTTATAAAGTGAAAAAGTGAAAAAGTGAAAAAGTGAAAAAGTGAGAACGTGAAAAAGCTTAACTAACCCATGTTGCCAGTTAATAATTTTTACCCACGAATCGGCACGAATGAACACTAATTCTAATAATTTATCTTGCTATTCGCGTTAATTCGTGCCGATTCGTGGGCAAGCTTTTTGTTTTTCGTTAACTGGCAACTTGGGTTAACTAACATAAAAAGTCACTGTTTCGCGCGAAGGTCGAATGAATTGTTCGACCTGCACGTTATTTTGAAACACGCCTGCTGTTTGTATTTCGGCGACAATCATTGCAGAGCCGCAAAATTCAGTTCGGTTAATTCTTCCGTAACGAAAACAACCTGCGGCGCGAATTGAAAGTGTTTGGAACCGACTGAAATAATCACGGTTTGACCTGCCGCGATGTTGTTGAAACGATAATAACCGAACTGGTTTGTTCTTGCCGTTCGGGGCGCGCCGTTCGAATCATTCAAGAAAACCCTGTTAGCGATGGTTAATTGGCAGTAAAATCAATATTTTGTACATTCTCTTTGACCGCCAGAACTTGCGTTGAAATAGGGAACGTAAATCTTTTTGAAACGATCGTCAAAATATATATTTGACCGACCTCGACATCCGTAAAACGGTAAAAACCCAACGTACCGGAAACGGCGATGCGGCTTGCGCCGGATTCATCGGTCAAAATAATCTGAACGTTCTTTATCCCGCGTCCGTCCGATGTTCTAACCTTTCCGCCGATTGTTACCATGGCGGCGGTCGGGGCGAATTGTTCCGGTGTCCAAAAACCGCTACTATGAACGAATTCGAGATTGTTTGAATTCGTTCCGGCGGTGTGTTGTCCGATTGTTCCCGTCAGAGCAAAATCGCCGCCCGCGCTCTCGCCGCCTGAGGCGACAACTGATTTTTCGAGGGAAAAACTGCCGCCGGAAGCGATTTGTGCCTTTACCGTAATCGGTATAAAAGTTAAAACAAGTGCCAACAAATAACATTTGAAGTTCATAAAATTTCTCCTTGAAGTATTTCCCGATTCAATTTTTTAGCTCTTTAACAATTAGTGTTTAAATTTAGAATTTTGCAGTTGTTTGAATTGCCGTGCGGCTTTAGCGGCAATTCATAAAGAATTTTTTACCCTCACAACATTATTTCAACCACTAATTGTCAAAGATCCTGTATTTTTTCTCCCTGCTAATTTTTGGGTTTACAGATTTCAGCTTCTTTGTTTTGCGAACAAACCAATTGCTTTATTGCTTCGAGTTCTGCTTTTTGCTGATTTATAATTTCTTGTTGTTCGTCAATCTTTTTCTTTAAAGATTCGATGTTTGTTTGCTGTTCCTGCACGGCGTTGACCAGAACCACGCCGACACGGTCGTATTTGATGCCCTCGACTTCGCCTTTTTCGTTGCGCGTTACCAGAAGCGGTTCGATTTCCGCAACTTCTTCGGCGACCAGTCCGAGATCAGACATTCCGTCAGCCTTCCAGTCAAACGAAACCGGACGCAATCTTCTGATCAGATTTATGCCCGGACTGAATGAATTAACGTTTGATTTGTATCGCATCGAAGACGAACAGGTTGAAAGTTCGAGCGAAGCATTGCGGCAAACCGCGGTCGAGCCTAACGAGCCAAGCGAGCCGATTTTTAATCTGCCGGAAACATTAACTGTATCCGTGCCGTTCGCTCTGCCGATCTGAATCGTGTTGCTGGTCGAAACGACCGCCTCCGAACCGACAGCGGTAGCAAATGTGAGATTGCCGACAGAAACATCTGAATTGACTCCGATGACGGTATTGTTACTGCCCGTCGTATTCGTATTGCCCGCCGACCTGCCGAAGAAAGAATTGTTACCTCCGCTCGTATTTGCAAAACCGGCAGACTCGCCGAAAAATGAATTCCTGCTGCCGGTCGTATTTTCAAACCCGCTTTCATTGCCAAAAAATGAGTTCAGGGATCCCGTTATGTTGGTAGTGCCGGCAACCGCTCCAAAAAATGCGTTGTCGTTTCCAAACGTGTTAGTGCCTGCATTGGAACCAAAAAAAGAATTCTGGGTACCTGTAGCAATGTCGTTACCGGCGAAATGACCAACGAATGTGTTCAATGCACCGCTTGCGTTGATTTCCGCGTTAATGCCGACAAATAGATTACCTGTACCGTGTGCGCTAATGAACCGAACGCCGCCAAGGTTAAACTGCGATGCCGCATTAATAATATTCGCTGTTCCAGTGCCGCTGATATTGAAGTTTGAAGTTGTTTGTTGGTTGGTCGAGTTTTGAATGTAGTTCGGGCTGTTCGGCAGAGGATCTCGCGCATCGGAAAGTCGAGCGTCGCCCGTCAGCACAAATTGGTTTGCCGCCACCCCGCCGAGTTGTAACGCGTTGGTTGCGGTCGTTGCCATTGTCGCATTGAGCGCATTTTCGGCATTCAGACTCTTGACCGAATACGGAGTGCTGTTTATCAATTGTCGCGGTGTTAAAGCCGTGTATTCGCCGCCGCCCGAAGGGCGAACTCTGATTTCAAGAAAACGGTCTGCGCCGGGAAATTGATTGCCGAAATCCAGCGATACGCTGAATATTCCGTTGGTT
>CAYUGW010000537.1:0-3418 GCA_964444245.1 uncultured Blastocatellaceae bacterium
GCAAAACCGAGACAATCGAAACCGCAGACGACATTGGCAACCGTCGCGGGCGATAAAATATTGATTTCCTTCATAAATTTTGATTATTCAACTTTAGCAAAAACAAAAATTCAATTATGATAAATCCTTTGAAATTCCGAAGTAAAACAGAAATTGAAAAACTTTGAATGAAATACTTTAGCACGAACAGAAAATCGGCTCACGCCACATTCCGCGAAGCAGTCTTAAACGGTCAACCCGACGACAGAGGGCTGTATTTTCCCGAAAAAATTCCGGTTCTTTCAACCGATTTTTGGCGCGAATTTCCCGAAAAATCAAAAGTGCAGATCGCATTTGAAGTTATCGAGCCTTATATCGGCGAAGAGATACCGGAAGAAATGCTTTTCCAAATTTGCGAAGAAACCGTAAATTTCGATTTTCCGCTGGTTAAAATCACCGAAAAAATCTCCGCGCTCGAACTTTTCCACGGCGCGACGCTTGCTTTTAAGGATGTCGGCGCACGATTTATGAGCCGCTGTTTGCAGTATTTTTCACGCGAAAAAAAGGAAAAAACAATCGTCATCGTCGCCACTTCCGGCGACACGGGCGGCGCGGTTGCAAGCGGTTTTTATGACGTTGCGGGAATCGAAGTCGTCATTCTTTACCCGAAGGGAAAAGTCTCGAAAGTTCAGGAACTGCAATTGACGACACTTGGAAAAAACATTTCCGCAATAGAAGTTTCGGGAAATTTCGACGATTGTCAGGCTCTGGCAAAAACTGCACTTGCCGACGATGAATTAAAGAAAAAAGTTTTCTTAACTTCGGCAAATTCAATAAATATCGCCCGCTGGCTGCCGCAGCAATTTTATTATTTTTACGCGCTGCAACAATGGAAAGATCAAAGATCAAAAATCAAAGATCAAAGTCCAATTATTTGCGTTCCGAGCGGAAATTTCGGCAACATTTGCGCCGGAATTCTGGCGCATATTTCGGGTTTGCCGTGCGAAAAATTTATCGCGGCGACGAATGCCAATGATGTGATTCCGAAGTTTTTGGAAAGCGGCGAAATGAAGATAAAAGATTCGGTCGCCACGCTTTCAAACGCGATGGATGTGGCGAATCCTTCAAATTTCGTGCGGATTCTGGAGATTTTCGGACAGGATTTTTTAGACTTAAAGAAAAAAATGTGCGCGGTGAGCGTTTCGGATAAAACGACCGCCGAAACGATGCGCGAGGTTTTTGAAAAATACGGCTATATTCTCGACCCGCACGGCGCGGTCGGTTTTTACGCGCTTGAGAAATATTTGAACGAAAGCCCGGAAAAACAAGGGTTTTTCTTAGAAACCGCGCACGCGGTAAAATTCGATTCGGTCGAAAAAATCATCGGAACTTACGGCGAAATGCCGGAATCGGTCAAAAGTTTATTTAAAAAAGAAAAATACAGCGTTGAGATCGAAGCGAATTACGAAGATTTGAAGGAAATTTTGTTGGGGAAGATTTAAGATTAATTGCCCGCGAAACACGCGAAAATACGCTAAAAATTATATTTAAAGTTTTTCGCGCTTTTTCGCGTATTTCGCGGGCAAAAAAATAAAAAAATGAAAGTTTTAAAATTCGGCGGTTCGAGCGTCGGGAATGCTGAAAACATTGAAAAAGTTGTCGAAATCATAAAAAACGCGATTGAAAAAAGCGCGTGCGCGGTCGTTTTGTCGGCGATGCAATCTACGACCGACGCTTTGATTGAAACCGGTAAATTAGCCGAAAATGGCGATGAAAATTTTCGCGCGCGCATAAAGGAAATCGAAAATAAACATTTTGAAGCGGTCAGAAGTTTATTGCCCGTTCAATCGCAAAGCGGCGTTTTGAGTTTTGTTAAAAAACAGATCAACGAACTCGAAAATATCTGCGAAGGGGTTTTTCTGCTGCGCGAATTAAGCCCGCGCACTCTTGACCGAATCACAAGTTTCGGCGAGATTCTGTCAACAAAAATCGTTTCGGCAAAACTCGAATCTTCAGGAATTGAAAACGTCTGGAAGGATTCGCGCCATCTTATCAAAACCGATTCAAATTTTACAAACGCGGCGGTTGATTTTGCAAAAACAAACGAAAATATCAAAAAATTTTTCAGCCATCAAATCGAAAATCAAAAATCGAAAATCAAAAATCCCGTGATTCTGCAAGGTTTTATCGCGTCCAATGAAGACGGAATCACGACGACTCTCGGGCGCGGCGGTTCCGATTATACGGGCGCGATTCTGGCGGCGGCTCTTGAAGCGGAAGTTTTGGAAATCTGGACGGATGTGAGCGGGATGATGACCGCCGACCCGCGCATCGTTCGCAACATAAAGCAAATTCCCAGAATTACTTACCGCGAGGCGATGGAACTGTCGCATTTCGGCGCGAAGGTAATTTATCCGCCGACAATTCAACCCGTTTTGCAAAAAAATATTCCGATTCTGATAAAAAACACGTTCGCGCCGGAAGATTTCGGCACATTTATCGAAGCCGAAACTTCCGCCGAAAACGGAATTATTCGCGGCATTACGAGCATTGATAAAATCGCGGTTTTAAGTCTGGAAGGCGCGGGAATGGTCGGAATTCCGGGGTTTTCAAAACGTCTTTTCGACGCGCTATCAAAGGCGAAGATCAATGTTATTTTAATCACGCAAAGCTCTTCCGAGCATTCAATCTGCGTCGGGATCGAAGAAAGTTTCGGCGATTCGGCAAAGCAAATCGTTGACGCGGAATTTGAATACGAAATCGCGGTCGGCAAAATCGAACCGCTTTCGGTCGAAAACGGTCTTTCGATTCTCGCGCTTGTCGGCGACAATATGCGAAATCACACGGGAGTTTCCGGCAAAATGTTTTCCGCGCTCGGCTCGCAGGGCGTAAATATCCGCGCCATCGCGCAAGGTTCGAGCGAGCGAAATATCTCCGCCGTGATCGAATCGAAAGACGTTCGCAAAGCCGTCAATACCTTGCACGAAGAATTTTTCTCGGACAATAAAAAACAGATCAATCTATTCATCGTCGGAGTCGGAACGGTCGGAAAAAAATTGCTCGCGCAGCTCGATCAACAGAAAGATTTTTTGAGCGAACAGATGAATCTAAACGTCCGCGTCGTCGCGCTGGCAAACAGCCGAAACATCGCTTTTGATGAACATGGCATTGATTTGAATAATTTCAAATTTCAAATTTCAAATTCCGAAAATCTCGCCGATTTGATTATCGAAAAAAACCTGCGAAATTCGATTTTTGTCGATGTTACGGCAAGCGCGGAAATTGTTGAAGCTTATCCGAAACTTCTGCAAAAGAGCGTTTCAATAATTGCCTGCAACAAAATCGCCGCTTCATCCGAATTTGAAAACTATCGAAAATTAAAAGATTTAGCGCGTGAATATAACGCGAATTTTCTGTTTGAAACAAATGTCGGCGCGGG
>CAYUGW010000538.1:0-3415 GCA_964444245.1 uncultured Blastocatellaceae bacterium
TTTCAGTCCGATTATTACAGGCAAAAATGCTTTTACTCAAAGTTTTCTGTCCCGCGAACAAAAAGCGGAAAAATACTGCCGGGAAAAGGCTCTGCGGGTTTTTCAATCATTTGAATCAAACTTTCCGAGAGAACTTCGCCTGTCAGAACTTTCCGCGCAAGGTATTTTCGACGAGATGTTTTTAAGCCACCGGCGCGAACATCTTCCGGCACCGAAACTTCCCCCCAACAAACGAATAGACCTGCGCAGATATTTAACGAGCAGCGAGATCAAATGCGATGAAACCAATTACGTCATCCACAACGGCGCGTTGGCAAGCCTGATCAGCCTTAAACAGCTGCCGAACGGATTTGTTACCGCCGACACGATGCGGTATCTTACCGCGACCAGGAATTTGAAGTTTCCGCACGAAATCATCGTTGATCTAACGACGACGGAAAAAACGGCGGCGAAGAAGGATCTGCAGAAGCGGATTGACCGGATCGAGGGTAGCCGCAACACCTGGTTCGGCTTCAAATCTCTCAAAAAAGATGCCGTCGTCATCAAAACCGACCTCGAGAATCTGCTTGAACAGGTTGAAGGCGATAATGAGGAGATATGTCAGATTCGCCTGAATATGATCGTTTTCGGCGGAATTCAGACGGGAAAACGCCCATCCCTCGAACAGTTAAAAACGCTTGATGACCGCTGTGATGAATGTATAGCTTCCATTCGGAAAAAAACGGGCGCGGACGCGATCCGGGAGGATGCGGCGCGGCAGCGGGCGATTTACCCGCGAATGCTGGCGGGAGAACTGTCCTGGCGCAAAACCGGGCAGGAACTGGTTGAAACCGCCGATTCGGTCATCGCTTTTGTCCCGACCGAAACCAATTGGCGCGGCTCAAAGCGCCCGCACAGCATTTTTACCACGCCTTCCGCCACGATGTTCGGTTTAGACCTTTACGACCGGGCTTTGATCAAATCGCCGACGGTCATTGTGACCGCCGCGAGCGGCGAAGGCAAGTCTTTTCTGGCTACCATGCTGATCACCGATATCCGCGCCCATCGCGGGCAGGTCAAGGTGCGCGTGATGGATTACCGCTATTCGTTCAAACCGATCTGCCGCCTTTTTAACGGTCGTCATATCGAGTTTAACGAGCGCGATCCGAAACCGATCAACATCTGGAATTATCCCGGAATAGAAACGGGAAAACCTCCGACAAAGCGGCAACTGGCAATGGTTTTGACGGATATTTTGATCCTGAGCAAAACTCCCAAAACCGATGCCATCACGAGCGCGATCGCGGCAACCGTGATCGATGAAGTTTATAAAATGGCGGCGGCGCGAAACGGTGCGGGCAGACCGAAATTTCAGCCGACTTTGGGACATTTTCTCGATGTGCTGAAAAGCTATCACTGGTCAGACGCTCAAAAGAATAGAGCCGACGAGCTTTACCTCAAACTCAATATCTATCGCAAAGACCCGTGGCTAAATGCGCCGACGCATTCCGATTACGACGCGAATTCGATGTTCGATGTTTTCGAGCTTTCAACCATTGCCACGCTCGACGAAAAGATCCGCGAATCGGTCGGATTCCGCATCAGCGCACAGATTATGCAGGAAATCGGCGAAGAATCGGGTGCCGGACAGAAAACGCCGATTCTTTTTATCGCGGACGAGGTGCGCGAGATCAATAAGCATTTTCCGGCGATTCAGGAATTGATGGCGGAGGCTTCAGTTACCGGTAGAAAAGAAGGTTTAGTGACAATTCTCTTTTCGCAAGCCTACGAGCATTTTACGGGAACGCCGGAGCGCCCGAATGTGTCCGGCATTGATCTGGTCAAAAACTCCGGCGTGAAGATCATCGGCAAACAGATCGGCGGCTTTGAACGCCTTGCCGATGATTGCGAACTCTCGAAAGAAACCATTGCGGCTGTCCGGGCGATCACCAATCAATACGGGCGTTATACGCAATGGGTAATGGTTTTAGGAAGCGGCAATGACAAGATCGTCGAGATGGCGGAAGTTCACGCTTCACCGGCAATGCTCTGGGCAAATACAAACGACACGAATGAGGCTAATGCTCGAAGATTGATTGAAAATTTACGCCCCGATCTGCCGCTTGCCTTTATCGTCAGTTGGCTGGCAAACAAATATCCGCGCGGGCTGACGGCAATCGGTTTAACCAATCTGTTCGATGAAGATTTGGCTGAACTTCAATTGGGAGGAAATTTATGAAAAAGAATTTTTTGAGTGTTCCGAAACAGATTTTGATGAGCCTCGTTCTAACTTCGATTCTTATCGGTTTTGATGTCAAACCGGCGCAGGCTCAATGGACGGTTTTTGACCCGTCGCAATACGCGCTGCAGCTTTCCAAGAAAATCGAGGAAGCGACGCGCTGGGTGCAAACGATCAATCACTATATTTCGATGTATGAAAAAACGGTTCAGCAATACCAGAAAATGGTCGAGAGTGTTACTAATTTACGCGGCATTCTGGACAAAGTTGACGAGCAGATCACACGGCACAAGCAGCTTATTACGACTTACGCCCGGCTCGGAAAACTTATTCGCGGCACTTTCGAGTTAAAAAGGCGCATCGAAAACACCATCACCAGCCAAATCCAGTCCATCGTCAATATTTCGCGGCGCTTGCGGAATGGCATTTTCGATATGGATCAGAACAAACGCGATCTGGATGATTTTCTGCGGCATTCCATCGGGCGGCGGGCGGATGCGGAACTCCGGAACCTCGAACGGCTCGCCAAACTCGATTCAGAATTGGAGCGAATGCTCTACGACCGCGAAATGGTGCTGCTCGATCTCGCCAAACTCTATGAAGAACGCGAAAAAATTGCTGAAAAGATCCGGGCGATCGATACCTCAAATCCCGCCAATCAGGACGGCGTGCAGTCTTTGATCGATCAGATGCTGGCAATAAATTTACGGATCACGACCGTGGAAGGGCAGCTCCGCGAACTGGAAGCCAAAATTCAGGAAAAGTTCGTTAAATACGGCTTAAAGATCGAACAGATGGTCGAATTCGGCGTACAAATCCGTCAGACCAATGAAATGATGACCGGCATCACCCGCGCGAGCGAAGAATTTATGAACGAACTTGAAAAATACGATGTCTGGCGGCAGGAAATTTACGACAACCAACTTCCCTGATAATTGTCAAAATAATTTTACGGAAATTACCAAACGGAGAATGTCGGATTATGCTTGTTTTTAATAGAAAATTTTTAACTCGAATGGTGTTTATGCTTGCTTTGCTGACGACGGTTTTCCTTGATGCAGGTCAGACCTCTGCTCAAAGAAGACAGGTCAACCCGCCGCGCGTCGAAGGAAACACGGTGATCGGAACGATCAACGGAGCTCCCGTTACCGCCAACGATTTGATTCTGACCATTGATAATGATTCTCCGTTTATGCC
>CAYUGW010000539.1:0-3408 GCA_964444245.1 uncultured Blastocatellaceae bacterium
GTGAACATACCGATAATCGGAAGGTCGCCGATTAGTGAATCGGCAACCTTTATCCAGGCATTTTCTTCGTGAATTTGCATTACCTGATTGCCGCTTGCGTCGGAAATTTCATAATTTGCCTTCCAGATCGAACGCATTCCCTGGCGTTTGACCGAACCGAGAAATTGCCCGTTGCTTGCCGTGAAATTATAACGCGCCGAAAAATCGAGTACGCGGTCGGCTTTGATATTAAACAAAATGTTTGTTTGACTTTCGTCGGCGAAAACATTGATGTCTTCTTTTAATTTCAGAAGTTTTTGTTTGACATAACCCATCAGATTGCCGTTTGCGTCTCTGATATAAATTTGGCTGGCTAAAGCCAGAAGTTTGAAAGTTAAATCAATTGGATAATTCATTTAGTGTCTCCTATTTTTAATTGAATTTATTATCACAAAAAAATTATTTTTCCAAAAACTTAGCCAGAATCTGACTAATATCCTTTATATTTTGATAAACCTTGATAACTTGCTGAAAGGTCAGAATCGTTAAAGCGTGTTCGAGGTCTTGAAACTCCCGATTCAGGGATTTTCTTGCTCGATTTAAATCTCTCTCAGATGAAAGAACCAGAAACGGTTTGCTTCGCTGAGCCTCATAACCACGCTTGAGTTTGGCAAATGCCGAATCGATATTTCCTTTGCTTTGAACTTCAAAAATATGGGAAAGTCTTTGACTTTTTGGAGAAATTCGCCAAACAACATCATAATATTCAAATTCAACCTCAGCATTATAACCTAAGCTTTGCCCGATATTTACAAGCATTTTCTGAACGTCTGAATGAGAAGTTTCTCGATGATTTATTTTAGTTAAAGTAAAACCCGAACTGTTATCGGCGACCGTTTCTTTACCGATTGTTGTAATTGTCCAGATTCCTTTCACGCGTTTGATTAAATTTTGTTCATCCAGACTTTTTCCGGCTTTCTGCACGGCGACACGCCAGTTTTTATTAGTTCCGGCTTTGATTTCTGTGATCTCTTTATGACTGATTTGTGGAAAATAAGCGATTAATCTTTCATATAAATAACGAACATCATCCGAACCGCCGACAGCGGAGAGTTCTTGCAAAATCGGAATTTCTATCGAAGAAAAATTTGGAAATGACACAAGTTATAGCAGATTCTCGAAATTGTCTAATTTATTGTTTACAAAACAACATTTAAATTCATTTTGATTTTTTATTAATTTTAATTCTAAATCATTTGTAAATTTTTTGTATTCTAAATTTCCATAGAATTCAATTTTTTTACCGTATAGTTAAGCAGAAGAGCAAAAGTACTGTAAGATTTTCGATTTGTGTTTGGAGAGTCCCTTTTTCTCGCGGCATCCGCCAGCGAAGCGCGGCGGAAAACCGCCTGAAGGCGGGACTCCAAACTTTTCAAAATCACATATTATTTATGCTTACCTGCTTATTTAAAAATTCCGGCTTAAAAAAATTTTAAACTCTGATCGAATGGCAATCAGAAAATAACGGCATTTTACCGATTCTTGAAAGATTTTATGACACGCAGTTAAAAAAAACTTATAAAGCAATTTTTAAATTTTCTGGTATTCTAAAAGAATCAAACAAGCGTTTGATTCCCTTTAAAATTAAACTATTTATTGGCTTCCAACATAATTTCTCACAACCCTGCGGTTTATACCGCAAGTAATTTCATAAGAAATAGTTTCAAGCTGTTTCGCAATATCCTCGGCTAAAATACTTAAATCATTTTGGTTACCGATAATAATTACTTCATCATTTACTTTAACATGTGGGACATCCGTGACATCAATAATCGTCCAATCCATCGAAATTCTGCCGATAATCGGAGCATAAACACCGTTTATTATGACATTTCCGCGATTTGACAGAGCGCGTGTCAAACCATCTTGATAACCTATCGGAATTGTTGCAATCAAGGAATTTCTGTTTGCCGTAAATGTTCTGCCATAACCTAAAGTCTCACCTTTATAAATCTCTTTAATTAAAGCAATAGTTGAATATAAAGACATTACCGGTTTCAGAACAGGTTTTTCGATTTCTTGAGGTAAAACATCACCACCCAGACCGTAAAGCACTCCGCCTAAACGAACTAGATTACTTCTCGAGTTTTTATGAGCAACAGCTCCCGGCGAATTTGCCAAGTCTTTGTATTTCGGATAAAAACCGTTTTTTTCAAAAGTTTTACAAGCATCTTCGAATCTTTTTATTTGCAGATTTGTAAAATCATTTTCACGCAGATTATCTGCCGCAGCAAAATGCGTCATAATTCCTTCAATATTTAAATTTTCGAACCGTTTAAATCCCTTAATAAATTCATCAATCTGATCGAAACGAACGCCGATCCTTCCCATTCCGGTATCGATTTTAATATGAACATTGCCGATTAAATCTTTCTTATTACAGGCTTTATTAAATTGTTCGGCTAAACCGAGTTGATAAATCACCGGAGTCAGTCTATTTTCCAGTAAAAAATTTTCTTGTCCGCTCCAAAAACCTCCCAAACAAAGAATCGGTTTCGTAATTCCGTTGTTTCTGAGTTCAAATCCTTCTTCGGGAAGTGCTACGCCGAACCAATCAACGCCTTCATTTTCGAGTCTTTTGGCGCATTTGATTGCCGAATGCCCATAAGCGTCGGCTTTGACGACCGCCATATATTCGATATTTTTTCCGATGAAACTTTTTAAGGAATGGAAATTATATGCCAGATTATCCAGATTGATTTCTGCCCAAGTCGGACGCTGAGCTTTATTTTTTGACATAAATAAACAGATTTAATAAACAAAGGTAAATGTTGAATAATATAGGTTTATTTCTTAAAGCAATAAATAGCTTTAACAGTCGGCAATCAGACAGTTAAAGCTATTTATAAGCTTCTAAAGCGGAATATTACCATGTTTTTTCGGCGGGTTCGTATCGCGTTTGTTTTGCAAAAGTGATAATGCCTTGATCAATTTCGGTCGGGTTTGCGAAGGTTCGATGACTTCGTCGATGAATCCGCGTTCGGCTGCAATATACGGATTGGCGAATTTTTCTTCAAATTCAGCAATCTTTTCCCGGCGTAACGCTTCAGCATCGGTCGTATCGTTAAATTCACTTCTATAAAGAATGCCGACTGCGCCGCCTGCGCCCATTACAGCGATCTCTGCGGTCGGATATGCAAAATTTATGTCGGTTCTGATATGTTTTGAAGCCATCACACAATATGCACCGCCGTAGGCTTTTCGCGTAATTACGGTAATTTTTGGCACGGTTGCCTCGGCAAAAGCATAGAGAAGTTTTGCGCCGTGGCGGATAATACCGCCGTGTTCCTGATTTACGCCCGGCAAAAAACCCGGAACGTCCTCAAAAGTTATCAGAGGAATATTGAAACAATCGCAAAAACGAACGAA
>CAYUGW010000540.1:0-3405 GCA_964444245.1 uncultured Blastocatellaceae bacterium
TATGTTCGCGCTCTCGTTTTGTAATTTAGCCGAAAGATTTTCCGGCTCAAAGGAAGTCAGTTCGACTTCTGATAACACCGCGCCATCGAATCAGACCAATGCTGCGCCGGACAAAAAAACTTCCGACTCGTCGGAAGTCGAAAAAGCCTCGTTAACCGGCGAACAATCCGCGCTTTTAACAGGCGATCCGCTGAAATGGGATGAACAAGGTTTAAGCTGGAAGCTCCCGAAAGGCTGGAAAAAACTTTCTCAAAACAGAGATTCCCTGAATTACGGTTCGCCCGATAATGCTTTTCTGATCGTGCAGATTTCGCCGATGGCAGAAAATTTTCCGGTTGATATAAGCACCAAAGCTAATTACGACGGCGCGGTAACAAGAATGAAGAACGGCGAAGTAAAAACCGTAAAATACACGGAAATTGACGGAATCAAAGGAGTCGAGTTTGTCGAATCCGCACCCGATGATAAAAGCGACGCGCAACGCCATCAATGGCTCGGATTCCGCAAATATGGCGGTCAAATCCAGTTGCTGACTTTAATGCTTTCAACAAAAGGCAGTAATTTCGAAAAACACGCCGATGAATTCCAAGCGATTCTTTATTCGACCGAAATCGTCAAACAGGAATAAAGTTTAAAAGTGAAAAAGTGAAAAAAGTGAAAAAGTTATTCTCGAAAGAAAACAGGCTTTTTAACTTTTTCACTCTTTCACTTTTAAACTATTTTTTGCCTGGCGTTCATTGCCGCGTTTGAAATTTCCGGTGATTTTCGCCATTATCATTTGCGCCTGCGAATCGTCGGCATTTTCAATCTTCGACAGAAAATGTTCGGCGTTTTTTCCCTTCAAAATCGTAACTTCCCTTTCGTAATAAAAAACGGAGATATTACCGTTTTTATATGTTCGGAAAGAAAACGGACAATCTTCAAGCGGATTTTTTTCAGAATTTTCGGACATTTGAAAATGTTAAGAAATGAATTTGAAAATTACAACTATGAATCAAAGGCAAAAAAACTCTGCGAACTTTGCGCCTCTCGGGTGAGAAAAATTTCTCTCCGAACAAGTAAAAACAGATTAGTTTCACACGAGAGGCGCAAAGTTCGCAGAGAGAGAAACTTTATAACTTGCCGAATAAATTCAATTTGAAAATTATTTAAATATCACAAATTCAGTTCAAAAAAACTTTTTCACTCTTTCACTTTTAAACTTTTTCCGCTTTTAAATCTCCGTCGGTTTATCCGAATGCGGCACGAAACATTGGCGGCAGCGGGCTTCGTATTTTCCGCTTGCGCCGACTTCTACTCGTTCATTCGATTCAAAAGTGCGCTGCGAATAATTGGCGGTCGAACCGCATTTGACGCAGATGGCGTGAGTTTTCGTGATAAATTCCGCGACCGAAAGCAATTGCGGCATCGGTTCAAACGGTTTTCCCGTATAATCCTGATCGAGTCCGGCGACGATCACGCGCTTTCCGCTGTTTGCCAGTTCATTAACGGCATCAACGATTTCCGCATCGAAAAATTGACCTTCGTCAATCCCTACAACTTCCGTGTCGTCTTCGATCTGCGCCATCAATTCACGAGCGGTCATCACGGGTTTTGAAATATGCGTCATTCCCGAATGCGACGCGATCTGCTCGATCGAATAACGGTCATCAATTTTCGGTTTGAAAACCTGAACTTTCTGCCGCGCGATCTGCGCCCGGCGCAGACGGCGAATCAGTTCCTCGCTTTTTCCCGAAAACATCGAACCGACGATAACTTCGACCCAACCGACCCCGTTTTGCCGCGTCCGGCGGCGTTCTTCCGTATTGTCGAAAGCGAATTCTTCAACCATTTTTTACCAATAAATTTTCCTGTCAATTGAAATTTGAGAATGAAAGCGTATCAAGTTAGAAAGCGGTTGTCCAATCACTCGAAATTTCTTATATTTTTAGATATTCTGAAAGGCGTGTGAAACTGAAAATCTGCCCGAAATGCAAACGTCCTTTTCTGGAAATCAAGGAATTTTGCCCGAGCTGTCCCGAACCATACACCTGGAATCAGGAATCGCGGGCAAATCTCGGCTGCGTTTTACTATCAATTCTGCCGGTTTTTTTGTTTATTTTATTCTGGCTGTTTTTCTTTATGGGATTTTTATTTAGATAAATTCTGATTGGAATTTGATTTTTCCGCTGAAATTTCATTGCTCTTTTTTAATAAAGTCGCGGCAATTTCATCAACGATTTTCGAAGCGTCCGTCTTTCTCGTTGCATTATTGCAAATGATTGCAAACGCAAGAACTTCGTCGTTTCTTTTGGCATAACCGGCGAGCGAATTGACGTAAGCGATCGAACCGGTTTTTGCCATAATTTTTCCGCGCGAACCAAATAATCTTCCCGCCAGAGTTCCGTCGGTTCCGGCAACGGGCAGAGAATTTTCAAAGACATTAGCAAATTTCGATTGCGCGGCATAGACGAATGCACGTCCGAAAGATTCGGGCGTGACGAAATTAAGGCGCGATAAACCCGAACCGTCGTGAATTTCGATTTCCGACGTGGCGACGCCTTTTTCCGTTAAGAATTTCTCGATCACCGCCGTTCCTGCCATGTCGTCGCCGCGCACTTTGTTTACGCTTTTGTTTTCATCCGGCGCGGTGTAGCCGAAATTTTTTCCGAGAGCGCGCAAAAGCAGTTCGGCATAAATATTGACCGAATTTTTATTCATATCGCGCACGATCTCGCCGAGAGTTTTGCTTTCAGTCGAAGCCAATTCGACCGAATTTGCCGGATCGAATTTTTCTTCGGATTTCCAATCGGCGGATTTTGCCGCGCCTTCGACAATGATTCCCTTTTGCGCCAAAGCTTCCTTTAAACTTTTCGCCGCCCACATCGCCGGATCGTGAACCGCTAATTGTGCCGTGGTCGCGCCGCTGCTTCCCCAAACGTAAACTTCATTATTCGACAAACCGCGCTTGATTCCCCACGAATCTCTTTCGCCCGCGTTTTTCGGTTGCAGATCGCTTTTAACATTTAGATTATTTGACAAATCCTTAAAGTTTCCCGTGCCGTCAAATTCGAGTTTGGCGAGATTTCTGTTAAACGTGAGTGCGCTCGATTGTGCGCCGTAATACCATTGCAGATCGTTCCAAACCCAACCGTCGCCGAGCGAATCGCCTTTGAAAAAACTCTCGTCGCCGATGATATTTCCCGTAACTTTTTTCAAACCTTTCGCGCGAAGCTGTTCGATCAAATTGTTTAATTTTTCCGTATTAAAATCCGGTGCGCCTTCGCCGTAAAGAATCAAATCGCCGTTTAAACTGCCGTCAGATTCGATGTTATTTTTCGCGTAAACACGGGTTTTCCAGCGATAATCCGCGCCGAGTTTATCAAGCGCGACAATTGCCGGCAGAGTTTTTTGAACCGAAGCCGG
>CAYUGW010000541.1:0-3398 GCA_964444245.1 uncultured Blastocatellaceae bacterium
TGCATGAGTCCGAAAGGACGAACAAGCGTTTGCTATCGAATAAAGTTTATTGCAAGCGCAGGCTCCAGTCATGTCTAACATCAGTTAAAATTTAAACCGAACAAAAAAAACGGTGAATCGTAATTTACGATTCACCGTTTTTTAACTTTGAATTATCGCTTTATCAGATACCGAATAATCTCGGCGGAGCTTTTCTTTTCAGCAGTTTACGAAGTTTCAAACGCGCTTTGTGCAGCTGCGATTTTGAAGTTCCGACCGAACATCCCAAAATTCTGGCAACTTCTTCGTGTTCGTAGCCTTCAACATCGTGCAGAACAAAGACATTGCGATAACCGTTCGGAAGCTGTTCGATGGCGCTTTCGAGCGCAATTTTATCTACGACCGGCATTTTGCGCGGGTTATGCGTTCCGTCAACGACCTGAACGGGTGTTTCGCCTTCTTCGGTCGTTTTTTCAAATTTTACATTTCGTTTGCGAAAGTGCATTAAAACCTGATTCACCGTCAAACGATGCAGCCACGTCGTAAATGCGGAATCGCCGCGAAAACTTCCGATTTTGCGATGCAGTTGAATAAAAACGTCCTGCGTCAAATCTTCCGCTTCGGTGCTGTTTTTCAACATTCTCAAACAAATCGAATAAACTCTGCGATGGTGGCGTTGATAGATTTCTTCAAACGCGATCATATCGCCTTTTGCCGAACGCGTTGTTAATTCATAATCTTTCAGCGTAGAAATATCGCTCTTTTCTTCGGCTTTAAGAAATTCGGTTTTACCGGCAGTTTCCTGAGCCGTATCTTGCAGAACCGGATAATTTAATGTTTCAGTAGTTGTTGTTGTCATTTTCAAATTCCCCCTTACATTGGATAACTACCATCAATTAGTGTGCCACAAGTTAAACTTATAGCATTTATAAGCTATTGCACGCAAATCAAGCCCTTTTGTTTCACTTTTAACAGGCATACATTTATATTCGTTAAACATCTTAGTTTAGTTTCATACGAAAGCGTATATTTATAACGTATTTAAAATATCAATTTGTTAAGTGTATCAAATCATTACTAAATTGCCGACATTTTTCAAACAATGCTAGTATATTATCCTAAAAGTTTGCGGATATATTCCCGGTTCGGAGAAGTTCTGATAATGAGAAAGTTTAGATTTTTAGCAGTTTTAACCTTATTTTGTGTTTATCTTTTGCCGGTTTTGAGCGTTTTTGCTCAAGAAAATACAACTCCGCCAAGAAAAAGTCAGGAATATACGGAAAAAGACGGTATTCCTGTTTTAACTCAGAATCTTCCCGATTACGAGAATGTCGGAAATCGTGCAACATATATACTGAATGCCGAAGATTTGCGGAACGCGCTCGGTTCGCGTCCGGTGCTTGAAGCTATTGATTTTACGGGCGGCACGGAAGCGGTAACGGCGGAATATCCGGTGGGAAAACTGCTTATCGTCGAATATACAACGCCGCAATTTTCGGTTTATGCCGACAATAAAATTAAAGAAAAACTAGCCGAAACCGCGCAAAACCCGCCGATTTTTTATCGTCGCATCGGAAATTACAATGCTTTTGTTTTCGATGGAAACGATGAAGCCGGAGCAAATGCGCTGCTCGATCAGATAAAATACGAAAAAGAAGTTCGTTGGCTGGGCGAAGACCCTTTTGCTCTTCAACGCGCCGAACGGAATTTTGTACTGCAAACCGCTGATCTTTTTATGGCAACGCTTACCATAATTGTCGGCGGTCTCGGATTTTCCATCGTAACAGGTTTAATTGTCGGAATCATTTTCTTCTATGTGCGCGAACAAAAACGCGCTCAAATGGAAACTTTTTCCGACGCCGGCGGAATGACGCGCCTCAATCTGGACGGATTCACGCCCGAAATTCTTCCAGAAAGATTGCTGGACAAATAATTCTTTATTCGCAATCTACATTTTTACGGAAGATTTTCCACTAATTTTTCGATCTCTGCCGGCGTGTTAAAAAAATGCGGCGCGATGCGAACGAGGTCGTTGCGCGGCGAAATGATGATGTTTTGATTTTCCAGATGTTTTGAAATATCAAACGGCGTTAAACCCGAACGGTTTTTGATGCAAACGATCTGCGATTTTTCGCCCGTTTCGCGCGAACTGACGATTTCATAATATAAACCGGAAATAATCTCGCACAAATAATCGGTTAATTCTTCGAGGTATTTTTCAATTTTTTCGGCACCGGTTTCGTGTAAAAGTTTTGCGCTTTGCTCCAAACCGTAAAAAAGCGACGAGCAGCCCGTTCCGCTTTCCCAGGCGAGCGCATTCGGTTTATAATCCTGCTCCAAATCTTCAAAATCCCAGGGCGTTTCGACGCTGATCCAGCCAACGAGCGTCGGCTCGATTCGATTCCGCGCCCGGTCGGAAAGATATATAATTCCGCAGCCTTCGGGCGAACACAGCCATTTATGACTTGCGCCGCACGCCACATCAACAAATTGCGCCGAAAGATCAAACGGCATAACGCCGAACGCCTGTATAATATCAACGGCAAAAAGTGCATCAACGGAACGCGCCGCACGCCCGATTCTTTCCAGATCGGCGCGAAAACCCGAACCGTACTGCACCGCGCTGATTGAAACAAGTTTCGTGTTTGCATCAATTAAGCCGATAAATTCGTCTAAATCGATCCGCCCGTTTCGCTCGGGACAAAGCCTCAGTTCGACGCCGTATTGATCGCGCAGAGATCGCCAGGCGTAAAAATTTGCAGGAAATTCTTTTTGAAAGCTGACGATATTATCGCCTTTTTCCCATTTTAAACCGTTGGCAACGGTCGAAAACCCGTCGGAAGTATTTCGCATAAAAGCGATTTGCTCCGCTTTTACTTTGAGCATTTTTGCAATAATTTCGCGGGCGCGGCTTTTCGTTTCAACCCATTTCGGAAAACCCGTCGAAGCGTTTTCGGTAACATCGAGAAGCTGCGAAGCGACCGCTTCGGCGGAAATCGTCGGCAGAGGCGCGACTGCTGCGCTGTTTAAGTATGTGTATTTTTGCGTGATTGGAAATAATTTCCGAATATTTTCGTTCAAATCGATAAACTCCCTTTAAGTTTTTGACAACAATCTTTATTATATATAATTTATAGTTTGAATTGGATTTATCTCCAACTCAAGACCTCAAAAAGCACATCAAAAACTTTGATTATGTTCGATTTTCAGAAAAAAAATCAATTCGATTTTGGAAATATTTCGATAAACGACGACCGCGATATAGAAATTTACCGCGTCGGCAAAGTATCCGGCAGAGGACTTTGGATGGAAAGCGTCAGGCTTCTGCGCGATATTGTTTTAATTATCGCGGTTTTTATTCTTTTGGGAGTTTTTGTCGCCCAGCCCGTCGTCGTCGAAGGAACTTCGATGCTGCCCCA
>CAYUGW010000542.1:0-3396 GCA_964444245.1 uncultured Blastocatellaceae bacterium
TCAGCTTCCCCGCTTTGTCCTCTTTCCCTTGTTTAGCTTTAAGGTTAGCGCGAGCATTTTACGGCTCACGCCCTTTAATTTATCGGCTTTTGCCGCAAAAAGCGACAAGTTTTTAATTAAATGTCCGCCACACGAAACAAACGGTCAATCAAAACCGCTTAATGCGCATGAGCGGCTTGATGCAGATACTCTATTTCTCCGTCCCACACGGCAAACGGATGTCGAATTTTGCGCCAATCTTCGGCGGAAAGCTCGCGTTCGATCTCGCTCGTCAGACATTTATCGAGTTCGGCGGTGATTGTTTTTTCGTCTAAATTCATTCCGATAAAAACGATTTCCTGTCGCCGGTCGCCTGTTTTTTCGTTCCATTTTCCGTTTAATTCGGAGAGAGTGTCTTCGTCCAAATTCCAATCTTCCTGCGGCGTATCGGCAAACCAGACTCCGGCGGGTTCGACGCGGCACGCGCCGCCGGCTTGCGAATAAATCCCGGTAAAACGCGGATGCGAGGCGAGCCAGAAAAAGCCTTTGGCGCGTAAAATTTCGGGGCGGTCTTTTTGCAGAAAATCCCAAAAACGATTCGGATGAAACGGTTGGCGGGCGCGATAGACAAAACTCGAAATGCCGTATTCTTCCGATTCCGAAGTATGTTCGCCGCGCAGTTCGGCAAGCCATCCGGCAGCGGCTTGCGCTTTCTCAAAATCAAATAGCCCGGTGTTTAAGATTTTATCGAGCGCGACTTCGCCGAATTTTGATTCGATAATGTTTGCCGCCGGATTCAAACTTTTGATGATCGCCCGTAATTTATTGAGTTCCGATTCTTTGACCAGATCGGTTTTGTTCAAAATGATAACGTTGGCAAATTCGACTTGTTCGATCAATAGATCAACGATCGTCCGGTCGTCTTCTTCGCCGAGTTCCAAATTTCGCGCCTTCAGATCTTCGGCTTTGCGGTAATCTTCCAAAAAATTGAAAGCGTCCACGACCGTTACCAGAGTATCGAGACGCGCCGCGTCCGAAAGCGAATTTCCCGCTTCATCCGCAAACGTAAAAGTTTCCGCAACAGGCAGAGGTTCGCTGACGCCGGTTGATTCGATGAGCAGGTAATCGAAGCGATTTTCCCTCGCCAATTTGCCGACTTCGATAAGCAAATCTTCGCGAAGCGTGCAGCAGATACAACCGTTCGACATTTCAACGAGTTTTTCTTCAGTCCGATTAAAACCGCCGTTTTTGACCAGCGCGGCATCAATATTGATTTCGCTCATATCGTTGACGATGACGGCAACGCGCAGATTTTCGCGGTTGTGCAGAACGTGATTCAAAAGCGTCGTTTTGCCCGCGCCCAAAAAGCCGGACAAAACCGTTACGGGTAATTTATTCATAATTTCATTTTCGATTGTTTGATTCATAATTTTCTTATACTTTTTAGCAATCGGTTATCATAATTTTAAAAATTCAACAGGCGAAGGATTTTTTTACAAACAGCGCAATTCAGTTAATTGACGGCAACTTAAAACGAATTAATTGATTTAGTGCGAAAAAATTCAGGTAATAATAAATTTTACGGCGAAAGCCAAAACAAGAGCAAAAAGAATCGCCGCCAGCAATTGTTTTGAAACGAGTTTTACAGTAAATTGCCAACCCATTTCACGTTTGATCGTTAAAGCCGTAACCAGACACGGCAGAGCCACGCCCGCCAAATAAACGCCCGTTAAGATCTGCGTCGAAGTCAAACTATTGATGCTTTCCTGATTAGCGAAAAGCAAAATTCCATCTTTGCGAACGGACGCAGCAATTACGGGCAGAGCAGCTTCCGGCGGCAGATTAAAAATCAACATCGCGGGCGCGAGAAAGTTTGCTGCCGCATTGATCGCGCCGACGTAATCGAGCAAAGACGCGATAATTGTAATCAGAAAAAATATCGGAATCGCTTGCCGAAAAAATCCGTCGAGCGTGGTTCGGGCTTCGCGCCAAACGTCTTTAAAGTTTGGCATTTGCAAAAAAGTGCGGTTTTCAATAACAAGCAGATTGCGTTTTGAACGCGCCGCTTTCGTTGAATTAAATCGTGAATAAAGAAGCGTCGTTAAAATTAAATACCCCAGAAACGGCACAATTAAAAAGGGTTTTTGAACGGCGGCGAAAACTCCGACCGTGGCGGCAAATTGATACGAACAAGCCGCGCCGAACGAAATTGTCGAAACGCACGTTCCGCGTGTGCAAGCCGAACACGACCGCGTATTGACAACCGCCGGAACATTGCAGCCGAAACCCATCACGACGCGAATCAAATCTCTGCCTTCCAGACCGAACGGGCGAACGAGCGGATGCAGTGCGACGGAGATTTTTTCCAAAATTCCGCTTGCTTTATAAAATCCGAGAAAAAACGCATACAGCAAAACGGTCGGCAGCGCCCAGACGAAAAGTAGCGGAAACATCATCAGAAAACCGTAGTTGCCGACGAAAATGCTGTTTAGAATCGCGGGCAGATGTTTTGCTAAATTGATAATCGGTTCAAATAAAGATTTGACCGGCGTTTCAATAATTCCCGCCAAACTGTTCGCTGTATAAACTGCCAGAACTGCGGGAAGAAAAATCAGCGCGATTGCCAAAGCCGCGCCGAAAAATTTGCTTTCTAAAACGGTTCGGCGCGGTTCGATTCGGCGAAGTTTTTCGCTCTGTTCGATTGATTTCAGTTCTTTCGGCGATCCGAGCGCGTTGAAAATATCTTCGCGTTCGACATCATTAAGCGTTCGCGCGTCGAGCGGAAAAAATCGAAAATTACAGACGCTTTCGAGCTGACTGATCTGCGCCGAAAAATTTTGTGTTTGTTCGATTTTATCCCGAAACGTAACGGCGACCGCGCCTTTTTTGCCGACGGCGAGCGGCAGCAAATCGCGCAAATCTTCCGTTAGATGCGTTGCCTGCGCGACCAGCAAAACCGTGTCTGAATCTTTTATCTGCCGCAGGATCTCGCCCGTCACCAAAGTGTCCGATCCGCGGAAAATGCCGGGCGTATCAACGAAAGTCTGCCCGCCGCACTCGTAACATTCGCAAACGACGGTCGTGCCGTGAAAATTCGCGCTGTAAGCGTATTTGCCGGTTAAAGAATGAATCAAACGCGATTTGCCGACCGATTCCTTGCCGATGACGACGACGCGGGATTTCATAGAAGTTCAAAGTTCAAAGTTCAAAGTTCAAAGTTTAAGATGAGTGAAACATAACCTTGAACTTTGAACTTCGAACCGATTTTCAGCACGTCGCGCATTGCTCGCGGCAGCAGGATAAATCGTCGAGATACATTCCGCGTTTTCGGTATTCTTCCAAAAACGATGTGTCAATTTTCAGACGTTCGCCGATAGCTTTGCCGACGACCGCGAAGCGTTGGCGGAATTTGTAGAT
>CAYUGW010000543.1:0-3387 GCA_964444245.1 uncultured Blastocatellaceae bacterium
AAAATTATGAAAGCAATCAGAGTTCACGAACTTGGCGGAGCGGATAAATTGACGCTCGATGAAATTGAAAAACCGACTCCGAAAGCGGACGAGGTTTTGATAAAGACGGCGGCGGCGGGCATTAATTATGCCGATACGATGATGCGGTCGGGCAATTATCTGACCAAACCGGATTTGCCGCTCGTTTTAGGCTACGAAGCCGCCGGAACGATTGAAAGTTTGGGCGATAGCGTGACGAATTTGAAAATCGGTCAGCGCGTTTTGGCAACCGTTTCAAGCGGCGGTTATGCCGAATTTGCGACTGCCAAAGCGAATCTGACGATGCCGATTCCAGATGAACTGGGCTTTGGAGAATCAACCGCTTTGTTAGTTCAAGGGTTGACCGCGCTCGGACTTCTTAATGAAACTCGCAGCGGGCAATCGATTTTAATTCACGCGGCGGCGGGCGGTGTCGGCAGTCTTCTGGTGCAGCTTGCCAAACATAAAGGTCTGAATGTTTTAGGCACGGCTTCGAGCGATGGAAAATTAAAACTCGTTTCCGATCTTGGCGCGGATTTTGCGATAAATTATTCGGAAGACAATTGGACGGACGAGGTTTTGAAAGCGACGGACGGGCGCGGAGTTGATTGGCTGATCGAAATGGTCGGCGGCGCAATCGTTGCTAAAAATCTGAAAGTTCTGGCAAAACACGGAACGATGTGGATTTACGGCGCGGCAAGCGGCGAAGATTTTAAGGTTTCGGTCCTTAGTTTGATGGAAAAAAATCACGCGATTCGCGGTTATTGGCTGATGAATGAATCGGTCGAAAACCGCATTGCATTTACCAAAGAACTGCTCGGACATTTGCGCGAAAACCGTCTGAAAATTCAAGTTACGGAATTTCCGCTCGATAAGGCACGCGAAGCGCACGAAGCGATCGAGGGAAGAAAAACAACCGGAAAAGTTGTTTTGACGATTAGTTAAACCGGAAAATAAAAGAGGCTGTTTTCAACTGAAGACAACCTCTTTTATTTTATAAAAACATTCCGCTTACCGATTGATTAAAGTACTCCAAGTTGTGTTTTGACGGCATTGATATGTTCATTATTGTTTGTATTAAGGGCGAAAACGGCATAATTTAGGGGCGCGGCTGAATGGCGTTCGACGGTTTGCTCAAACATCTTTTCCCACACTTTTCCTCCGAATTTTTCATACCGATTTATCAACTCCCTCAAACTCTCTTCTCCGAAAACAGCAATATGTCCTGAAAAATCAACCGACGGATCACCGACTTGCCCTTCAGACCAATCAATTAACCCGCTGACTTTCCCATGCTTATCGGCGAGAATATGTCCGGCGTATAAATCGCCGTGAATAAATGTCGAAAAATCAGACCAAAGGCTGTCATTATCAATCCATCTGCGCCAACGGGTTTCCAGTGCGGCGGATATTCCTATTTCTCGTTTTACATTCTCGATATTTTGCGAAATTTCCCGTCGAACCATTTCGGGCGTTTGTGATTTTACGCCGATTGCAACAGCCTCTTGAATCGGGATTCGATGAAGCTCGACCAGAACTTCAGCCAGCGATGAAACAATCCCCGAATTTTCTTGATCGATATTCCATAAAACCTCGTATGTTTCAGGATTAAAAGTTATAACGGGCGGATTCTCCAATAATGGATAGGCGACTAATGCCGGACTGGCGATTTTCCAATCGGGAACGGAAACAGACAGGTGTTTTTGGGCTAGATTTAGAATCTCTTTTTCTTTTTCGATTTGGTCGGCTAAATCTTCGCGGCGAGGTATTCGCAAAACCCACTTTTTGCCGTCGGTATCCGTCGTGAACGCCACTCTGAAATCGATTCCCATTTCATTAAAAACCATTTCACCGCCAAGTCGGAGTCCGTGGCTGGCTGCCAGATCAAGAATCTCATTTATCAGTTTTTCGTTTTCCATATCTGCTAAGTAAATTGTAAACATTTTCAAAAAATACTACTTAATATGAGTGTATAAACTCAACTCGCAAACGGCAATATCGCTATGATTTTAATGGAGTTAATGTATTTTGAACTAATTAGCATCAAACTTTTTCGGCAAGCTGAAAATCGTATAATTTTTATTATTTATAATTTCATTTCAATTTTTTGAAATGATCGTTTGACAAATATATAGACGAATGTCAATATATCTAACTATCGAGGTTGAAATGGACGACAGACGATTTCAAAAAGTGGCAAAGGCTTTATCCGATCCGCGCAGATTCGGGATTTTGCAAACCATCGCGGCGAGCGATGAGGGCAGAATCTGTTCGGGCGGAGTTTGCGAAACGGTGGAAATTGCGCAGGCGACCGTTTCGCATCATTTAAAGGAGCTGACGGAAGCCGATTTGATCGTTCCGAACAGCGAAGGGCAATTTAAGTATTTTTCGACCAATTTCGAAACGATCAAAGAATATCTGGCGGAATTGGAAATTCGTTTGAATTTGAAGGAAAAGTAAAAAAATTTTTAACCATATATATAGATAGTTGTATATATGCAAAATCATAAAGACAAGAAGGAAGGACAACTAAAATGAGTGAACAAAAGAAAATCGCAGTAATAACAGGCGCGAATCGCGGCATCGGTTTTGAGACGGCAAGACAATTAGCTGAGCAGGGCATAAAGGTTTTGCTCGGTGCGCGAAGCGAGGAAAAAGGCGCGGAAGCGGCTGATAAATTAAGGGCGGAAGGTTTGGACGCGGAATTTATTCTGCTTGATGTTGACGACGCGAAAACACACGAACGGGCAGCGAAATTTATCGAGGAAAATTACGGCAGACTCGATATTCTGGTCAATAATGCGGGAATTTATATTGATGAAATCGAGAACGGCGTGCCGGTCGGCGCGAGCCGGACTTCGGACGACGTTTGGCGGAAAACCTTCGATACGAACTTTTTCAATACGATCGCCGTTACGCAGAAATTCGTGCCGCTGATAAAAAAATCGGATGCGGGCAGAATCGTCTTTTTATCGAGCGGTTTGGGTTCTTTGAATCTTCACAGCGATCCGAATTCGCCGATCTATGATTGGAAAGTTCCGGCTTATAACATTTCTAAAACCGCTCTCAACGGTTACGCCGTGCATCTCGCTTATGAACTCAAGGATACGAATATCAAGGTCAACGCCGCGCATCCGGGTTCGGTGGTTACGGATATGAATGCCAACGGCGAGATAGGAATTGAAGAAGGCGCGAAAACTTCGGTTGCGCTGGCGACTCTTCCGGCGGACGGATATTCGGGCAAATTTATTTATCTCGGTGAAGAATTGCCTTGGTAATTACAAGCTATCTCGAAAATAAAATATATAGTTAATCAAGCGGTCTTTGACCGCGTTTCCCTTCTAATTTAAAGGTGAAACGCGGTCAAAG
>CAYUGW010000544.1:0-3378 GCA_964444245.1 uncultured Blastocatellaceae bacterium
CAAACGGGAAATAACTTTTCCTTTTATACATTCTATCGAAACCGCGCTGAAAGCGCGACTCTTTCGGCAAATTCTCCGCAAAAGAATCAGACCGCTGAATTATCAAATTGATAATTCAGCGGTCTGATTCTGATAAAAACTTCCGAAACCCATTTAAGCTGACGCACTGCCGGAAGTCGAAAGACGCGAATTAACCGTGTCCCAATTAATATTGGCAAAAAACGCTTCGATGTATTTCGGACGGTCTGCCGGCGCGTAATCTTTGATAAACGCGTGTTCCCAAACGTCCATAATCAGGATCGGTTTATAACCGGCGACGTTTCCGGTTTCGTGTAAGTTTATCCAATGATTGGAGATCGCGCCGTTTGAAGGGTCTTGATAAACGGCAGCCCAGCCGACACCGCGCATTTTTCCGGTATTGACGAAATCGGCTTTCCAAACGTCATACGAGCCGAAACTTTCTTCTGCGGCTGTAATAAACGCCGATTCTTTGGTCGGATCGCCCGTGCCGTTTTTGACCATATTATCGAAATAATATTCGTGCAGAACCATTCCGTTATATTCAAAACCGTAGCGTCGGCGCAGTTCGGAAAATGCGGCGGTTTTCGTCGAATCGAGTTCGCCGTCTTTGATAAGTTCGGCGATTTTTTCGTTCAAAGTGTTGGTGTTGGTTACGTAACCTTCGTAAAGTTTGAAGTGCATCGCCAGCGTTTCATTGGAAATGCCCGTCAAATCGCTCAAATCCCAGGATTTTGCTTTGTAAACTGTTTTTATACCCATTTGTTCTTTTTCTCCTCTACTTAAAATTTTCTGTTCGTCTATTGTAACAAATTCAAAACCGAATCTTGAATCTGAAACTTATTCGACCGGTCTGCCGCCCGCGTCCATTCCTTCGACGCTTGCCTGTCGAATGACTTTAACGTGCAGATCGTCAATCAAGCGAACCTGACACGACAGGCGTGTGTGATCATTTAAATCGGTTTTAGTCGCCAGAATAATTTTTTCCGGCTCGCCGATTTCGCCCGGATCGCCCGAAAGAACTTCGACGCGGCACGTCGTGCATTTCGCATTTCCGCCGCAGCGGTGCAAAATGTCAACGCCGTTGTCTTCCAGACATAAAACGAGTTTTCTTCCCTTTTCAGCTTCAAACGCGACCGTTCCGTTAGCCGTTTCCGCAGTAATCTTATGCATTAGGTCAATCTCCTGCCAAACAAATTTTTGTAAAACTTCTTATTCTTTGACTTTAGGATAAATTAGAGGAAAATGGCAAGTTGAGTAAATTTAAAGCGAGGTGTTATATTATGCGAAAAGTTTTATTTGTCATTACTTTCTCAAGTTTTCTACTTTTATCTTTTATTTTTGTACCAAATGCTTTGAGTCAAACTGAAAGCCTTCCACAAAATGCCGAAATTTACGATGAAAGCGACTTTTACAAAGCGGAATTTCTTAAATCCGATCTTGAGCAAACTGATATTGTTGCATATATAAATGTGAAACAAATAATTTCGGCAGGTGCTTCTGATTATAAAACCGATTGCGTGAATCTTACGGGACCAGGTTATTGCTCATTTCGCTTAATAGCGGAAATAAAGGAACTTTACAAAGGCAACATTAATTTGAAAACAATAGAATATTATGAATACGGCGAAGCCGAATCTATTAAGAATAAAGATTCATTCTTGGGCGAAAGAGTAGTTTTTCTTCAAAAAATTCCTGATTCCGAAAAGGGAGCATTACAAACACTCGATAATTCGACTCGCTTAATCAAGTTCAATGTTGTTGAAAAAATGAGGAAAATTGTTGAGGAGATTAAATCAGAAAATAATTAACATTCGTTCGACATAAGCCGTCGAAGATGGCGGTCATATTTGTAGCCCACGATGCAAATCGTGGGGAAACGATGAGAATTTTGACAAAGCCATTGAAAATGGCGGCATAAAAGTTTATGTCGCAGCTTTCAGCCGCTTGAAATTCTTATCTAAACTATTCCCATAACTAGCGTTATGGGCTACAAATATAACGTCGGTTTCACCGACTAAATCCAAATCTTTTATCTCGAATTGACGTTAATTAGATCTTTTTATCAAACAAAATTTCTTTATAAAAAACCTTTTCCAAAAACAACCCCGAAGGCGGCGCGGAGATTTTTTTTGCGGCATTTGTATTGAATTTCAAAAGTCTTTCAAAATCTCTGACCGAAAGATTGCCGCGCCCGACTTCCGCCAGATTTCCGGCAAGCCTTTGCATCATTTTCGGCAGAAAATACGCGGCGCGGATGCGGAAAAGAATTAAATCTTCTTCAGCAACAACTTCCGCTTTTTCAACGTAAATATTTGTCGAAATTCTTTTTCCTTCTTCGATTTCCGCAAAAGAAACAAAATCGTGTTTTCCTTTTATCAATTCGGCGGCTTTCTGCATTTCACTAATATTTATTTTGTCTTTGTTCCACCAGACGAAATTTTTGGCAAAAGCGGTTCTTCTGGTCGAGATTTGATAAACATATTCGCGCGCTGTGCAATCGCGCCGCGAGTGAAAATTTTCGTCCGCGTTTTGAAGTTTCAGTACATTTATATCGTGCGGCAAAAGTTCGTTAAACCTTTGCAAAATCTCGCGCGGCGTAATATCCGCGGTCAGTTCCGCGACCTTTAAATGCACCGAATTGGAACGCGCGTGAACTCCGACTTCGGTATCTTCCGCCGCCATAATTTCGGCTCTTGACGAAAATAATTGACGCGCAACCGCTAACATCTCGCCTTGAACGGTTTTCTGATTATGCTCCATCCGCCAACCGCGATAGCGCGTTCCTTCGTATTCGATTTCCATTTTCCAGGTAGGCATATTTCAATTTCGGATTTGTGATTTCGGATTTCGGATTTTACGTATAAAAACTTTGCGAACTTTGCGTCTCTGCGTGAAAATAATTTCTTATTTTTTCAAAGCCTTTTATCACGCAAAGGTGCAAAGTTCGCAAAGAATTGATTAATTTCTTTTCCCGATTTTTACTTTTTCCCGGTATTGATTGATGGCGACGTAAATTACTTCGGCTTCGGTAACTCTGACGCTTTGACCGTGCGAGCCGAAGCGTTCGGCTTCGACGATGACGCGAATCGTGATCGAAGTATTGCCGAGTTTTACCGTCGTCGCATAAAAACTGACCAGATCGCCGACAAAAACCGGTTCGTGAAAGATCACTTCCTTCATCGCGACCGTTACAAACCGGTCGTGTTTCGTGTGCCGCACGGCTTCGACTCCGCCGGCGATGTCTATATAACTTAGAATGATGCCCCCGAAAACCGTCCCGTGCGCGTTCGTATCACGCGGCATCATCGTAATCCGAATCGCCGCATTCCGCAGGCGTTCGGCTTCTTTTTCTTCTTG
>CAYUGW010000545.1:0-3372 GCA_964444245.1 uncultured Blastocatellaceae bacterium
TCGAATTAACGCGGATGCTCGCACAAGAATTGAGAAACACGAGCTTTACAATAGATCCCGACACATTTCAAACACCAATCGTTTTCGTCGAAGCCGACGAAATGATTGATGCGATAAAACCGAGCGGATCTTACACCGTGCGCGGAGATGAAATAAGCGTCACGATTCGCCTCATAAAAAATAAACAGCCGGTAAAAACTTTAACGATCACCGGGAAAGTGAGTAATAAAGAGCAGCTCGTTAAGAAAATCGCAGAAGCGATTAAAAACGGATAAACGATAAATGCAAAATCAAACGCTTTTGTATTATTATCAAGTCTGATGCTCTAATTTTTAGTATGAATTCAATAAAACTGCGCCCGGCAAATATCAACGATTTATCTCTTTTGCAGCATTGGGACGAACAGCCGCACGTTATCGCCGGCGATCCGAACGACGACTGGAGTTGGGAAACCGAACTCGAAAATAACCCTGTTTGGCGCGAGCAGTTGATCGCCGAATCGGGCGGTCGCCCGATCGGTTTTATTCAGATTATTGATCCGTTTCTCGAAGAAACACATTATTGGGGCGAATCGGTCGAGCCGAATCTTCGCGCGATTGATATTTGGATCGGCGAAGCGAGCGATTTAGGCAAAGGTTACGGCACGATTATGATGAAACTCGCGCTCGAAAAATGCTTTGCGCCGCCGGAAATTACAGCGGTAATTATTGATCCGCTCGCAACAAACACGGATGCGCACAGGTTTTATGAACGCTTGGGTTTTAAATTCGTCGAAGAAAGAAGTTTCGGCGAAGATGATTGTTTCGTTTATATTTTGGAACGGGAAGATTGGATCAATCTTAGCTAAAAAATTATGAAAAAAATTGTAATTATTTTATTTTTATTCGCATTATCGTACGGCATTTTCGGACAGACGAGCGAGGCTCTAAAAATATCGCAGCTGTCCGGTGATTTTTATATTTTTACGACTTATCAAACCTATCAAGATATGAAAGTTCCCGCCAACGGAATGTATGTCGTAACTGACGAAGGCGTTGTGCTGATCGATACGCCCTGGGATAAAACGCAGCTGCAGCCGCTGCTCGACCACATCAAAACGAAACATAACAAAGATGTCGTAATGACGGTTTCAACGCATTTTCACGAAGACCGCACGAATGGAATCGAACATTTGAGATCGAAAGGCGTGAAAACTTACACGACAACGAAAACCGACGAACTTTCAAACAAAAACGGTTACGAACGCGCCGAGTTTCTGCTCGAAAAAGACACGGATTTTACGATCGGGCAATATAAATTTCAAACATTTTATCCCGGCGAAGGACACGCGCCCGACAATATCGTCGTCTGGTTTCCAAAAGAAAAAATTCTCTACGGCGGCTGTTTTATCAAAAGCACGGAATCCAAAAGTATCGGAAATCTGTCTCATGCAAATATCAACGAATGGTCGAATTCGATCAAAAACGTGCAGAAAAAATTCAAAAACCCGAAATTCATCATTCCCGGTCACGACGGCTGGACAAGCACGAAGGCATTAAAACACACATTAAAATTGATCGAGGAAAGCAAAAAGAAAAGTAAAAACCAGGGGGGCAGAATTTCTTAATTTCTATGCAGGAGGACTCAGATTAGGAAACGTTTCGCACCGGAAATAAGAGATTTTCAGTGTGAAAGAAACGATTGCGCCGTGTAAATTAACCGCCAAAATCTCGCCCGCGCTTGTTCGCCGTTTTTTATAAAAAAAGTTTTAGCCGATTTTGGTTTTGTGTCAAGAAAATTTTTTATTTGGATGGTGTCCTGATTTGTATTGCAGAAAAAATGTAAGACAGAAGAAAGAAGATTTGCCTAAAACTCTTCGTCCCGAAGGGACTTCAGCCAGTAGCCCCGTGATTTATCGCGGGGTGTTTGGAGAAAAATGGTTTAAGTCCCGCAAGGGACGAAAGTTTCTGTCGTCCCTTGCGGGACTCTAACCTCTAATCGCCGCCCCCCGTGATAAATCACGGGGCTATTTACAAAAAGTCCATTCGGGACAAAATTTGTCAAAAAATTACTTTAACTTTAATTCAAAAACTCCTGCCCTTTATCCTCAAACTCAAGCGGCGCGTCGAATTGCGGCGTTTCTTCTTCCAGAGACCAAATCTCGAACATTGCGGGCGGGAGTTCGAGGATGAAGCGCGAGGGTTTTTGCAGGACGGTTTGGCGTGAATAATCTACCATCATCAAAGGATATGTCAGATAGAGTTCGTCTTTGGCGCGCGTTAAGGCGACATACCAGAGGCGGCGTTCTTCTTCTTCGCTGTTAATTTCTTTGAGTGCGCGGGGCGAAGGGAATTTGCCTTCCGCCGCCCAGATGATAAAGACGGCTTTCCATTCCGCGCCTTTTGCCTGATGAATGCTCGTTAAGGTCAGGAGTTCGTCTTCTTCGCCGCCCATCACTACGTCTTCGCCGACGATGGCGTTCGGTGCGCCGAATCTTTCGGTCGAGATCAGCGCGAGTTCCGAGAGAAACGCTTCGGTCGAATCGTATTTTTGCGCGTAGATGGCGAGCTGGCGCAGGTCTTCAATGCGCGATTCGGCGTTTTCAAAGGTTTCCTGCAAGAATTGTTCGTAGCCGTTTGATAAAACGAGTTCGATCTGTTTCGCGGGCTTATTGCGCGTGTCGTCGGTCGTTAGGGTTTCGAGCAGTTTAACGAAATCCTGCCAGCCTTTTTTGCTGCGCGGCTGATATTGAAAATCTTCTTTTTTGATCAGCGCAAAAGGATTGTCTTTGAAGGCGATGGCTTCGTAAATCTTATTCGCCGTCGCGTTGCCGACGCTCGGAATCATCTTTAAAATGCGTTTCCAGGCGAGTTCGTCGCGCGGATTGACGATGATTCTCAGGTAAGAAATCACGTCTTTGATATGCGCCTGTTCAAAAAAGCGCACGCCGGATTGGACGCGGTAGGGAATATTGCGTTTCGTGAGTTCCAATTGCAATTCGAGAACGTGATAATGCGAGCGGTAAAGCACGCCGATTTCTTCCAAAGAAACGCCTTCGTCGCGGAGTTCCAAAATTCTTGAAGCGATAAATGCCGATTGCTGTTCGACATCCGAGCAGGGAATTAATGCGGGTTTGAAATCCCTCGATTTTTTCATCGCCTGCAAAACCTTCGGAAATTGCCGGCGATTATTGGCAATCGAAACATTTGCCAGACCGAGAATTTCGGGCGTTGAACGGTAATTCGTTTCTAATTTAAACTTTTGCGCTTCGGGGTATCTTTCGGGAAATTCGTAAATATTCTTAAATTCCGCACCGCGCCACGCGAAAATCGATTGCGCGTCGTCGCCGACCACCATCACGTTTCTGTGTTTGACCGCCAATAAATCAATAAT
>CAYUGW010000546.1:0-3371 GCA_964444245.1 uncultured Blastocatellaceae bacterium
CGGCAGCCATTCCATACGGTCTTCGCTTTCTTCGGCTATTTCAACCGAAAATTTTTCCCGAAATGAACCGATCAGCGGAATATCGGCACGAATCTTCCAATGCGTAATGCCTTTATTGTCCGTGTGTATGCTTTCAATATTCGGCATCAAATCTATAAAGTTTTTAATGTCCGAAAAAAAATTCCGAACGCGCTCAAGGCTCGTTTTTACTTCGACTTTATCCGTATAACCCGCTTTGATCGTGAACATAATATTTCAAATTTCAAATTCCAAATTTCAAATTCCAAATTGTTTGAATAAATAGTATCACTTGAAACTTGAAACTTTGAAGTTAAAACTGTTAAAAAGTCCTGCTAAAGAGCAGCGAATTTATAAACGGTCGCGTCATCGAACGGAAAATTCCCCGATAAAACGGATCTTCGGCAAAAAGAATTACGTGTCCCGAACCGTTTGATTCGTCAATCAAAGAAGCCGTTCCTTTTAAGAGCCGCTCGGTATTTCCTTCCCAGACAAAGCCGGAAATCGTCAGCGGTTTTTTCGGATCATCCTTAAAGACGACGGCGTTTGTTCCTTCATTGGAAAGTCTGAAAAAATATCCGGAAGCTACCAGAACCGGAATTTCATCGGCATTCAAGCCGTAAGTTAAATAAGTCGTACGGTCAACCGTGCCGCGCATAACCGAGCCGGGAATTCCTTCGGGAACATCTCCGGTGTTTGCCGAAGGCGAAGCGATCGGCGGCAAAACGGGCGGAATACCGTCAGCATTATGTCCTTCTGGAGTCGGCGACGGCGAGGGTTCGGGTTTTGTATTTCCTTTCTGTTCGTCGTCGCTGCTGCCGACGAGTTTGCTCGAAGTCAGCCCGACATCTTTGAGAGCCGCAAAAACCGATGCGCCGCGCAAAGTGATCAAAGTTCCGCCGCCCGCAACCCATTGTTTGAGAGCCGAAACTCCGCCGCTGCCGAGCGATGCGAAATATTGACCGGGCTGTCCGTCGGGCAGAATCAAAACATTATAATCTCTCAAACCTCCGCCGCGAACCGCATTGAATGTCATCGGCGTAAATTTAATGCCGTAGCGGTCGAGCGTCCACCAGAGCGAGCCGTAACTTGTCGAAGAAACGCCTTCGTCGCCAAGCATAGCGATGCGCGGCGATTGAATCGGCAAAACATTTTCACCGCCGACTCCCGTATCGCCTTCATCGTTATAACCCGTATTAACAGCGGTTACGCGCACGCCGAGTTCACGAGCAAGTCTGGCAACGGCTTCGTGAACCGCTTCGGAATTGCGCGTTACTCTGACGACGAATGTTCCCGCATCCCAATTCCTTCCGGCGGCGTTCAGCGTGCGCGTCGAAACCGAAACGCGAAAACCTTCCTGCGCCAGACGCAGAGCAAATACGCCCGAAGCATCCGTATTATAAGGAATAACGTAAGCAATCGAAGCGCGTCCGGAAACCGAGCCGGTTTTGATCTGATTCAAATATTCTTGCGAAACGACATTGGCGGCGACATTTCCGGCATCTTCCGTCCAAAAGGCATCGATTCCGAAAGCGAGCGGCAGATTCCAGGCGGTAATATCGTAAAACCCGTAGCCTTCCTTCGGCTGTGATGCGCCGCGCATCTGATTGCGCCGGTATCGCGCCATATTGTCTTTGACAAATTCAGGGTCTTGCGGCGTTTCCTGTTCCATCAGCGATTTGATCCAGATTCTTTGCGGCTGATTCAGTTCGACTATGTAAGAACCGGCGGGAAAGGAGCGCGAAACCGGCGCGGAGTTTTTCAACATATATGTGTGCGCCCGCGCCGAATTAAACGAAGATGTCGCCACCTTGACCTCGACTTTGGCGTTTCGCAAAATCTCGATCATTTCCGCCGTTTTCACGGGGTCTTTTTCCGGCAGAATGACGATGCGTTTTAATCTGTCTTTGGCGTAATCGTCGAGGGCTTTGCGGCGGAAATTATAAAAATCCTGAATTTTTTGCTGACGATTTTTCGCCAAAACTTCGAGCGTCGCCAGCGAAGCGACATAATGTTTGGCGATTGACGAACGAAATGTCACAATCGTTCCGTCGTCGCGCCGCCAGCGCAAACCTTTGAAACCGCCGCCGTCGGTTTCGTAAGTCATTCCGATTGCACCGTTTAGAGACGGGAAAGTGTCCCAGTAACCCGGATAAAACAGATCGAAAATATCGCGCACGTAATAATCCCAACGCCGCGCATCGAATTGGGCGGCGTTAGCGCGACCGAATCTGTCGAGCCATTCGTTTGTTACGGGTTGCGGCAGATTCGGATTGATCGGCAGAGCGGCGGGCGGGAAAAAATACTGCGAAGTTTGCCCGTGATGGTCAACCGCAATCTGCGGATTCCATTCCAGAAATGCCTTCTGCATATTCTTCGTTTCCTTTTGCGTCGTCGCAATATTATCGCGATTCAGATCGAAACGATAGCGATTCGATCTGCCGAAGACCGACCAGGGTTCGCGGTGTTCCATCGCCGCCGGATTCGGATCGCCGACCGCGACCGAATTATACCAGGTGGCAAACCGTTCGTGTCCGTCCGGGTTTTCGCCGGTAATTATCAAAACAACGGTGTTTTTCAAAATTTCGAGCGTCGCCGGTTCGTTTGAAGCGGCAAGCTGATAAATAACCTGCATCATCGTTTCAAACGAAGAAGATTCGTTGCCGTGAATCGTGTAAGCCATCCAGGCGATTGCCGGAGTGTTTTGGGCGATTTGCGCCGCATCCGCCGCAGAAGTCGTGCGCGGATCGGTCAATTTAGTTATATCGCTGCGGATCTGTTCGATTCGCGCCATATTTTCCGGCGCACTGATCGCGACGATGTGCTGCATTCGATGTTCGTTTGTCGTGCCGATCTCATAGATTTTGACGCGGTCGGCGGCGGCTTTTTGAATTGCGTAAATGACCTGTTCCATCTGTCCGTAAGTCGTATGATGATCGCCGACATCAAACCGCAAAATGCTCTGCGGTCGCGGAACTTCCGCGCGATACGCGCCGCGCTCGTAAAAATCGAATTTTTCTTCTTCTTCCTGCGCGAACGCGATTTGAGCAAACGAAATACAAAAAAGGACAGCAAACAAAAGGCTTTTTATTTTCATTATATTTTTCTGAATTTTCCGGGTTGTTTTTTGTAGAACTTGTCTTAAGATATTAAACTTGTAAGTGTTTAAACGCAAAGGACGTATGAAAAGTTTTCAAGAAAAAATCTGCCCGAACTGCGGCGCGGCGAAATTAATTGATTGGAAGGATTTGACGGACGATCAAAAATTCCTCGTCGAAAGATTGCCGAAAAACGCGGAATATTCCGCCGAAGAACGAAAAAAGCACCGCTTTTGCGAGCGATGCTGGTTTGAA
>CAYUGW010000547.1:0-3366 GCA_964444245.1 uncultured Blastocatellaceae bacterium
AGCGTCGGATATTGATTGAGAATTTCTTCGATGCTTTCACCCGCGCTTAAAAATTCAAGAATCGTTTGAACGGTAATTCTTTTTCCGCGAATCGTCGGTTTGCCGTTACAGAGTTTTTCGTCAATCGTTATTCTGTCTGAAATTGAGCTGAAAATCAGAATTGTAAATTTGTCGAATTTCGTGAATTTATTCATTACAATAAATCAGGCAGCTTTCTTTACATCATCCGTTTTATCTTTTCTATTATCTTTTTTCCCGGAAAACGAAATATATTTGCGTCCGCTTTCCTTTTGTTTTTTCTGCAAATCTTCGAATATCAAATCCAAATCATAATTAAATTGCTTGGCGTATTCATCGCGCAAATGCCGCGTTTCCTTAATGATTTCATCTTCTCTCATAATTTATTCTCCCAAAAGTTCCTCAAGAGTGCATATTTGCGATGGTTCAAAGTTTTCTGAACGAATTACTTCTTCAATTTTAGCTTTCATCCGGGCATTTGCAATATGCTTGAAATTCCAGGTTGCTAAAAAGTCAATTTTTTCGACAGTTGCAACGGCAATATGAAGCGCATCAACCGCTGCTTTTTCCGGCACCGCATTTTTTGCAACAAGAGTTTTTGCCAGATTCCGCGCTTCATCCGTGACGGCTAGAATCGGAATGTCTTGTAGTACGTCAAGACGCTTTTGCGCCATTTGCGCATCGCCCAAACTTACTTCTTGAACGACGATTTCAGAAGCTAATATATTGAACTTATGCCGATGATTTTCCCACCAATCTAACGTGGCAAGCTGATGTCCGGCAGTTATAATATCATTACTCAAACGCGCAGTCAGATAACTGATGATTGATGTTTCAAGATAAACTTTTTGGTTCATTTCTAAAAATCGCCTTGCAATCCGAAGGTTTCATAGCGCGGCTCACCCGTTGAACTTTGCAGAATAAAGAAAACTCTCTGTCCGCTGATCGCGCGTGTTACGGCGGCATCCGTTTTGCCGTCGCCGTCATAATCGCCGAGTTTGACGACATCGGAACTCAAGCCCCAGCGGATGATCTGCAATTGAAAATCTGATGAGCGCAAAATGTAGAAAACTCTCTGTCCCGATTCGTTGCGGAGGACGGTTAGATCAGCCGCGCCGTCGCCGTCCCAATCGGCTCTGCCCGTAAAAAATGCGTCGCTGCTTAAACCCCACGGAATCGAATAAAACACGCCGTCCGAACTTCTCCGGATATACCAAACACGCTGACCGCTTTCGCTTCGCGCAACTACTAAATCGGCTTTTCCGTCCTTGTCAAAATCATTCGGCGCGGGAACATCGCCCGCTTGTCCGAAATATTCGTAGCGAATCGTATTGGTCGAGCTTTCGATAATATGCCACACTCCGGCGCGGAAAACGGCAATGTCGAATGCGCCGTCGCCGTCATAATCGGCGGCGGCGAAAAAATCGCCGAGCGCGGAGCTTCCCCAGCGCGTTTCTTCCAGCGTCTGGGTCGAACTTTTAAGGATTCGCCACAAAACTTCGGCATTATAACGCGCCGTTGAAAAATCGGATTTTCCGTCGCCGTCGAAATCAACCGTCAACGAAACCGAATCGCCGGGCTGCCCGAGCTGTTTTTCGGTAAATGCGCCGTTTAAGCTACTCAATGAATAAAATGTATTGTTTGAATTTCGATAAACCGTCAGATCGGTTCGCCCGTCGCCGTCAAAATCGTTATACGCGCTGTTTGTCAGATGAATCTGCCCGCGAATTTCGATTCTGCTTTGGGTATTTATATGAACATATATTTGATTTGAGCGTAGAAACGCCAGATTTTGCGCGTCCAAACCTGCGGTAAAAGAAACTGTTCCGCTTTGTCCGCCATTATTTATAGGTACTCCGAAACCTGATGAACCGATACCGCCGACCGGCGCACCGAAACCGAGTACCGCAAATGTTGCCGGACCCGGAAAATTTTCGTATCGGCAGTTGGCTTCAAGCTCTGTTTCGGCTTGATTAAGCGTAAAAAGACAAACCCCTTTTCCGGTTGAATCGGTAGGCGGAACAACCTGCAAATTGGATAAATTCGCGACGAATTTTTGTTGTGCGGCGGCTGAATCTGCAAAAACAAACAACAGTAAGGCGAAGATAAAAGCGAATCGGGTAAAATTTTTGGTCATATATTTTGGTTTGCGAGTGCTTGAAAATTAAAAAAGTGCCTTTTCAATTTTGAACACCCGGCGAGTTTAATTGATTTTTAAATTATTCAATTTTTAAGTTTTCCGTATTTTGCCGAATATTGCAAATAATTACTGATTCTTACGCCCGACTGGAGCGCGAGCGTCCCCGCTTGCATGAGCGCGTGAGCGCGAAAAAGCCTTCATTGCAATAATCTTGATTTTTTTAGAACGCTTGTTCGTCCTATCGGACTCATGCAAGCGGGACGCTCGCGCTCCAGTCATTTTTCTCTTTTTGCGTAACAGCAGTAATTAGTTTTTATATCGGCGGAGTTTTTGTATTTTTGATCTCAAAAAAACGAAAACTTTTTGCCGCTTTATAAATTCGGTTTTCGTTTCTTTGCCGGTTTAAAGCATTCTTTCAAAAACTCGAAAGATGTGTATAATCAACCTATTCGAAAATTCAATTTTTGCGGCTTTTCAAAAAAGAAATTCTGCCTTTAAGCCGCATTTGCGACAAAAATCTTAATAGATAAAGGAAAAATCTTAAATTATGAAAAAGCTTGCGCTGCATTGGCGGATTTTGTTGGGAATGATTCTCGGGATCGTCTTCGGACTTCTAATGATTCAGTTTGAATGGGGACCGCGGTTTGTCGTTGACTGGATCAAACCGTGGGGAACGATTTTTATCAATTTGCTCAAATTGATCGCTATTCCTTTAATTATCGCTTCATTGATCAAAGGAATCGCCGATCTGGACAACATCAGCCAATTGTCCAAAATGGGAACGAAAACGCTCGGGCTTTATATTCTTTCGACCGCTCTTGCCGTTACAATCGGTCTGATTATCGTCAATGTAGTTTCGCCCGGAAGATTTATTCAGGAACAGACGCGCAACGAATTGATGCAGAGTTTCGGCGGCGATGCCACCAAACGGGTCGAAGCGACGGAACAAGATAAGAGCCGCGGACCGCTCCGAGCGGTTGTGGATATTGTTCCCGAAAATGTCGTTGCGGCGGCTTCTTCAAATGGCAATATGCTGCAGGTGATATTTTTCGTAATTCTGTTCGGAATCGGGCTGATCCTGATTGATCCGGCAAAATCCCTGCCCGTAAAAGCTTTTTTTGAAGGTATCAATGAGGTTGTTCTGAAAATAATTGATCTGATAATGCTGGCAGCACCGTTCGGCGTATTTGCTCTTCTTGCCTCTTTGG
>CAYUGW010000548.1:0-3360 GCA_964444245.1 uncultured Blastocatellaceae bacterium
AAAAGTGATTATTGGGCGGAAACAGAAAACACACTCGCAATTTTCAATCCGCGCCAACATTCTGCCACCGAACATTTTTCAGTTGCACCGGACGGGATAATTTATGCAGTTTCCGAAATCGCCGAATTTACGATTCGCCGTTTAAAACTCAATCGCCCGCCGCTCGTTGCTCATAGGCGCAAAATCAATCAACAAATAAGCGACCGCGAATTTTTCGAGCGCACACAGGAGGCAAACAAATTGCTCGCCCAAACCAATGAAGAATTACAACGCGTTGTCGAAGAACAACAAAAAATGCTTGAAGAACAACAGCGATTGTTAAAAACTATTTTACGTTAGGACAACCTTACTTTAGCAAACATATTAATAAATTAAGGCGCTGAGTTGGTTTTGTTATTCCAATTAGTCGCCTTTTGAGTTGTTTTCAAATCCACTGCCGGCTGTTCAATCAACCCGAAAACGCCGAGTTTTTGGAGCGTCGGATTGGCTTCGATACCGTCAATTTGTTCAAGCGGAAGTGCTGCACCTTTGAATCGTCGGCAAACGTCTGGGGACGCGACCAAAAACCAAGTCGGCGATTCTTCGCGCATCTTTCCTGTCGGAATCGCCCACAGCGTAAATTGATGAGGCGAAATCTGAGTGTAGAAATAGTAATAATTGCGATGATTCAAAGCGCGTTTTTCGGCGGAGAATAAACGGTTTTTCCGCTCCCAGACCACGCCTTCGAGTTTTTGCAAATCTTGGGGAAATCCGCCGCGTTTATCGTGAAAGCGAAGCAGGTCGCGCATCATCATCGAAACGGCTTCAACCGGCATTTCGGCTTGTTTTTGGCGGTCTGCCGACCACAGCGAATAAATGTATGCGGCGATGACGATCAATAGGGCAAACAAAGCGACGATTAATGAAAGTTTGATTCTACTGGCGACCATATATTTCTTAAAATAAGCTCCGATTCATTTCCAAATTGATATGGGCTTGATATTCCAGATGCGCGGCTTGCACCGAATCGCTCAAACCGTCGAGCGGATTTGTCTCCACTTCCCCGTATTCAGTTTTCGGCTCATCAAAAGTCTCGATTTTTCTGGTTAAGATAACCGGCTTGTTTTTGCCGTTTTCACTTTTACGGGACTTTTCAGTTAGTGCAATGCGCGAGGCTATATCCCGTCTTTCGGTTGAAGATTCTTTTTGATCTGTCATATTGTCCATCTGATTTTCCTCGTAAATTTTCTTTTCGGTGATCACTTCCTCAACCGTATCATCAACCAATTCTTCTATCGTTTCACCGCCCGGAACTACCGGCTGAGAATTTTCGGTGTTAGCGTTGGAGGAATCAGATAAATTTGTCTCATCGCCAAACTTAAAACCGGCATCAATATCGCCCAGATAAATGACCTTCGGAGTTCCGTAAACGGGTGAAATAAATTTTTCCTTTAACACTGCCATTGGCGGAAAGGCGGCTTTGATCGGCGGCGCCGTGTCGTTGACGATCAATAATTCACGGTGAGCGGCAATTTGGCGGATTTCTCCGGCATGCATCAGGGCGCGTTTTTGTTCGGCGTAACGGATGTTGTCGTTTTTCTTCCCCGGAAAGTCCTGAAAGGTTTTCGCGTAAATTGTCGTGTCGCCTAACTGCTTGGAAGCATACTCCGCCGTTACATCATCTAGTCCGGGCAGAAAGATCTTGGTCATCACCGTTCCGAGAATGGCGTTTGCCTGTTCCTTGCCGTATTGGTCATACATCTGCGGCAAATCCTGATAACCAAGCCCCAAACCGACACCGCGCCCGCGCCCGATGCCGGAGATGCGTTTTACTTCCGATACGTTGAGTTGGTAGGCTTCGTCAATCAGCACGAAACAAGGGATTTCCGGCTCGTTCACGCCGTCGAGCCGCATTTCGAGCACGGCTTGACCCAAAAACGTAGCGATAAATTCTTTATAAATTTCGGCTGCGCCTTCCGACACGACGAGATAAACAGCCGTTCCCTTGTTTCGCAATTTACTGAAATCAATGACGCGGCATCCTTTTTCAATTTCCTCAGCGGTCGGCATCGTCGTCACCGAGCGTGTCGGCGCAAGCGTGAACGGGCGTAGTTTGTTGTAAAGACCGATCAGTACCGAACCGTGTGTTTGCGGCGGCGAGCGGCGAAAAGCGAAAAAGGCTTGCTTGGCAAAAAATGACGGCGAAGTTTCGAGTTCGCTGGCGAAAGCATCTTCTTTTCCGCCCACTCCGATCAGGAAATCAGCGGCAAATGCGGGAATCGCACGATCTCCGTAAACATACGCCAGATGCAGCAGAATCGCCGTCAGCGCAAGTTGCTCGGCTTCGCCCCAGAACGGGTCTTGGGAAGTTTTCTGGCGGTTTTCCGCTCCCAACATCATTCCGGCAATCTGGCAGGCAAAAGACGGATTCTCGCGGCAACCTGGAAGAAAATTCCACCTGTCCGATTTTTCCGGGTTATTCAAATCAAGCCGATAGACATTTTTAGCAAAATTCCCTGTTTGCTCGATAAGTTCGCCCTTCGGGTCATAAACCAAACACGAGGATTTTTTCAATATGGCGCGAATCATCCGGATAAAAAAGGTTTTCGACTTGCCCGAACCCGTCGGACCGAACATTGCAAAATGCCTCAGCCATTGCTCACGCGGCAAAAAAAGATCAAATCCGCCAAAAACTTTAGCAAGCGGCAAAGAGTTTGCGGGAAGTGGCAAAACCTTGAATTTATTGATTAATTTTTTAGCGATTAGATCCTTAACATTCGCCCAACGCGCCGAACCGTGCGAAGTTGACATTGTATAGAGCCGGTATGACCAGCAGAGCAGATATGCGTCCAGAAACCCGGCGGCGAGTGCCAGGACAGCCAACGCCCAGAACACAAGCCACATCAAACCGGAGATTTCGAGCAAGTATCCGGCGAACAAACTCAAAAACGCGCCGGTCAAGCCTAAAAAAATAAAAAAAAAGGCTTGACCGACGTCGCCTGCCCACGCCCAAAATGCCTGGTAAGCGGGCAAATATTGTTCATTCGCTTTGCGCGGAATACCTCGGGAAGCGTCAAATTTTTCGATCCATTCGTTGCTGAACATATGTTTGAGAAATCCCTTACCGATTTGCGGGCAATTCCGACAATAATCGTTTTTCCTCTTCCAGAGTCCGTGCCAAATTTTCTTGTTTCGGCAACAATTCCCCGCGCCACTGCTGCATTGTCCAACCGGCGGAAACTATTTTTTCCATTGGCGCGAATGGCGCAGGAATATCAAAGCGATCAACTGAAGCAGATTGGAAATAAGTAATTGTTTTTCCGTCCAAACTGTTCAGCGGAAAACGAAGCAAGATCGCCGGACTTAGCCTATCTTGTTTGG
>CAYUGW010000549.1:0-3356 GCA_964444245.1 uncultured Blastocatellaceae bacterium
TTGATTCTGGTGATTTGGGCGTTTCGCCTCTTTGCCAAAGGCGATATTTTGCGGAAAACAGTCGTCATCTCCTTTATTTTTATAATCACCGAAGCCCTTGTCGGCGCGGGACTTGTTTTAACCGGAAATACGGCGGAAAACTTCACGTCGGCACGCCCTTTTTGGATGATCGGACATCTGACGAATACCTTTATTTTGTTGGCTTTTCTGAGTTTGACTGCGTGGTTTGCGAGCGGCGGAAAATCTTTTAATCTGAAGGTCGAGCCGAAAATTTTAATATTTTTGAGTTTGGCGATTATCGGAATATTTTTTGTCGGCGTGACGGGTTCGATCGCGGCTTTGAGCAATATGATGTTTCCTTCGGAATCTATCGCCCAAGGAATTCAGCAGGATTTTTCTTCCGGCTCGCATATCTTATTGCGTTTGCGGGTTTTTCACCCGATTTCTTCGATTGCCGTCGGCGTTTTTCTGATTTTTCTTGCCGGTTGGCTTCGGAAACAAGAAGAAAATGATCTATGGATAAACCGCTTCTCAAACGCGCTGTCGCTTTTGATTTTAATCCAGCTTGCTTTCGGCGCGGCAACACTTTTAATCGGCGCACCGATTGTGATGCAATTGATTCATCTGCTTTTAGCCGATGCGGTTTGGATTGTTTTTGTTCTTTTATCGGCAGCATTTTTGGCAAAGCAAAATGAAAAAGGCGAAAATTTATCGCGTGATTTAGCCTAAAAATGTAGGTTTTGGTTTATGTTAAGAGTAAATCGGCGAGCAACGATTTAAGTGTTTTCGGCAATCTTAAAAAAGTGGGGGAAATTTTTATGCGTTCAGGATTTTATCTTTTAGTATTTTGTTTGGTTTTCGGCATTACTGCGGGTTTTGCTCAAAAAGGCAAAGCGGCTCTGCAAACCGCTTCTAGAAGCGTTACGGTAATCACCCAACCGAATGCGACCGTCTGGGTTCGAGGCGTTAATTACGGCACGACGGACGAGAGCGGAAAACTTCTGATCAGACTGATTCCGGCGGGCGCACACGAATTGCGCGTACGTGCGGACGGTTTTAAGCAAGTAACCCAAAATCTGACCGCCGCGCAAAAAGGCGATGTGAAAATTCCTCTGACCGAAAAAGCCGATGAAGCCGATTTAGCCTTTCAACAAGCCGAAAAAGCTTCGGTCAGAGAAAAGGAAAGCGCCCGCGGACTTTACAAAAAAGCCATCGAATTGCGTCCGAAATTCTTTGAAGCATATATCGGTTTAGCCCGCGTCTATGCAGATGACGGCTTTATCGAAGAAGCTCACGAAGCTGTTGCTCAAGCAAGAAAACTTCGCCCTGCCAATTCGGAAGCCTCGGCGGTCGAAGGCAGAATTTACAAAATGGAAGGTGACGAAGAAAAAGCCATCGAATCTTACGAACGCTCGATCCGCGAAGGCAAAGGTTTTCAGCCGGAAGCGCATACGGGTTTGGCTCTGTTTTATAAAGAAAAAGCCGAATCTGCCGGAAATTCGGGCGATTTTCAGGAAGAAGAAGCAAATTATGAAGAAGCCGCGAAATGGTTTGCGCCCGCCGTCAAACAATTGGGTGCATCGCCCGATGCAATCGTCGTTTTTCAGCTTTACGGCGTTGTTTATGAAAAAATGAACCGACATCAAGATGCGATCAAAGTTTATGAAGATTTCCTGAAGGTTTTTCCCGATTCCGTCGAATCAACCGCCGTTCGCTCGTTTATCGTACAGCTTAAAAAACAAATGAGCGAACAGCCGCCGCCGTAATTTCTTTTTTTTCATAAAACGTAATAAAATACGGTTTTATGACCGTGTTTGCTTCAATCGTAGAAGTTTTTGTAGTATTCGCTATTTTGTTCTTTATCATTTTATTTCCCCTTTTGATTATCGGGCTTATTTTTTTCGTTCTTAATAAAAACAAAAAAAATGTCGCAGCGTGGCAGCAAATTTCGCAAACGCTCGGCTTACATATGCCGAATCCGAAAAAGCTCGAGATGAAAGGCGTTTATCAAGCCTGCGAACTGAGAATCGCCGGCGGCGCACGCCGGAGCGGCGGCGATCAAAGGGGCGTTGAAACCTTTACCTATTGCGTTACGAGTTTTCCGTCTCCGCTCAGATTTTTGTTGGTCATTAATTCCGTTCACGGTTTTTTTTCAAAGGCTCTGAGTTCGAATCAAATGAAAACCGGAAATGAAACTTTTGATCAAAATTTTAAGGCTGAATGCTACGACAGACAAGTTCTGCAAAGACTGATTCTTTCCGATTTTCCTTCAAATATTACCCAAAATCTGCTTGGCGATCTCTTGCTTGCCAAAAGAAATATCGGCATTGTGCAGGTCAGCGATCATAAAATTTATCTGGAAAAAGCGGGGCATCTTTCCGATTTTCAGGAAATCAAACAGATGCTCGATACCGCCGCGCATCTTTCGCAGAGATTTCAGGCGGCGCGGCAAAGTTTTCCGCTGACCGATTGGGAAAAAAGTCTTTTGCATTCGTGGCAAAATCTGGCAAACGGACATAATCTATCGCTCGATCCGGCAAATTTTTCGCTTCGCGGAAATTATGGAAATTTTCCTTTACAGATAAATTTGGATACATCTTCGGGCAAATGGCAGACAAAGATCGAACTGAAATTTCCGAACTCTCTGATGGCGGGTTTGAAAATTATGCCGGAAAATGCGATTCACAAAGCGATGACGTGGCTCGGAGCGCAGGATATTAAAACGGAAAACAAGGAATTCGATGACGCTTTTATCGTCAAAGCGAAAAATGTTTCATTTGCCAAACATATCTTAACAAACGATTTATGCTCCCAACTCTGCGGTCTGAAAGCTCAAACTTCGGATATAAATATCTCCGATGAAGAAATTTCCATCGCGGTTGATTCGGTTTTGGGCGACGAGAAAGTTTTAAAAAGTTACATCGAAGCAATCGTTTCGACGGCGAAAATGTTTCTGCGGCAAAATTAATCAATTGATTCAAGAATGCGGCTTTTGACCGGCGAAGACAACACGATGGAAGTTGTCGTAATGCCGTAAGGCGTTAATTTATCAATAATTACCTGAAGATGTTCGATTGATTCGACCGCAACTTTTAGGATAAAAGAATCGCCGCCCGTTCCGCGATGACATTCCAAAACTTCTCTCGATTCCTTCGCCACCGCGACAATGTGCGAATAATCTACGCCCGAAATGCTCATCCGGACAAACGCCGTAATCGGCAAGCCGACTTTTGCCGTATCAATTTCAACGCGATATCCCGTGATAACGCGCGCATCTTCCAATTTGCGGATTCTTTCGATTATCGCCGGAGTTGTCAGACCGATCCGGCGGCTGAGTTCGGCATAACTCGTCCGCG
>CAYUGW010000550.1:0-3350 GCA_964444245.1 uncultured Blastocatellaceae bacterium
ATCGTGCCGAATCGCTGGAACGAAATCCGTGCGCCGAATGCAAAAGAATTAAAAGGCACGACGGTTTTAAGATTAGAAATAAATGAAGCGTCGGCAAAAATCCGCACCGGCGATCCGGTTGACGACGCGGAAGATTACGAATTAAATATCTGGGCGGGCGTAATTCCTTTAAAGATCGAAGCGGGAAAGCCGATTGGCGATGCAAAATTACGCGAAGGAATTTCAGTTTCCGAATGTGCATTGAATTATTCGAGAGATTAAAAATAAATTTGCCCGCGAAATCACGCGAAAAAGCGCGAAAAGTTTTTAAATAATTTTTTAGCGTAATTTCGCGCCCTTTCGCGGGCAAAATAAAAACTTATGGCAAAAGAACATAATTATCAAATCAATTTAAAGTGGACGGGAAATCGCGGCGAAGGCACGAAAAACTACACCGCTTACAGCCGTTCGTATGAGATTTCGCTTGACGGGAAAGAAACGATTTACGGCTCGTCCGATCCTAATTTTCGCGGCGACAAAACGCGCTACAATCCCGAAGAATTGCTCGTCGCTTCGCTCGTTTCGTGTCATCTGCTCTGGTATTTGCATCTGTGCGCGGAAGCGAAAATCGTCGTTACGAATTACAAAGACAAGGCGAGCGGGAAAATGACTGAAACATCGAACGGCGGCGGAAAATTCGTCGAAGTTACATTAAATCCGCACGTTACGATCACAAAAGAATCCGACGCGGTGTTGGCAAAAGAGCTTCACAAAAAAGCGAATGAACTTTGTTTTATCGCCAATTCGGTAAATTTTCCGGTTCTGCATAAACCCGAAATTTCCTTTGAAATATAAATTTCTCGACAAAATTTTATATCCCGATTCCGCTTATGATAATCTATTATCATAGAAATTTTCGAGGTTTATTTTATGGCGATTCAGAATTTGGAAGTTACCACGGAAAGCATCTTGAGCGCGGTCGTGCGGATGCCGGAAAGCGAAGTCGAGCAGTTGTTTAAAACTGCCAAACAATTGAAAAAACGTGAAGCGGAATTGATTGATATGATAAAACAAACCGATCTTTCAACTCAAAAAAAGCAAATTTACCGAAAACTTCTCAAAAACTTTCGTGCGGAAAAAATCAGCCCCGAAGAATATAAACAATTAACCGAAATTACCGAAGAACTCGAAACTATTTCGGCAAAACGCCTCGAATGGCTTTATGAAATTTCGAAAATGCGTCAACAGCCGATTGGCGAAATAATGAAAGAACTCGAGATAAAGCCGAAAAATTATGGCTAAACTCTCCGCCGCTTCAATCAGAAAAAAAGTTTTCGAACGGGCAAAAGGTTTATGCGAATATTGTTTTCTGCCCGAAGAATATTCGGTTTCTGTTTTTGAATTCGAACATATTCATCCTGTTTCAAAAGGCGGCAAAACGATTCTGAAAAATCTGGCTTTATCGTGTTCCGGCTGCAATAAATATAAATCTCACCGCATTTCCGCCGTTGTTTCGGAAACGAAAGAAACGATTCTTTTTTTCAATCCGCGCACAGATAAATGGAATAAGCATTTTAAGTGGAATGAAGATTTTACGGAAATGATCGCGCTGACGGCAAAAGCAGGCGTTACGATTAAAGCACTAAAACTCAACCGAAAAGGTCTCAAAAATCTTCGCCGAATTCTGCATCTTGTCGGCAAGCATCCGCCGAAGTAGAATATTTTTAATAATTTAAGAATTTTCTGTTTTAGAGTTTCTTTCCAATATTTTGTGGTAAGTTTTTAGCGATTTTCTCGCTGCCGTCGAAACCAAACCGCCGAAAGTCGTCTTTTCGTTATCTTCCTTTTCCATTTTCTCTAAAATGCTTTTCGCCGTTTCAAAACCTGTCGAACCCAGAAATCTTGCCGAATAATAACGAATATTCGGCAAAGAATTTGTTGTGCCTTTTAATAAAACATCAAAACCTCTTTGCCCGAATTCGGAAATCGCGTTAGCAATGTGATGCGGACGTTCTATATCGCCTTCAAAAAAAGCATTACTTAAAATTTCAAGTGCTTTGTCCGAGTTTATTTTTGCAAGAGCCTCCGCCGCTTCTCTGACTACAAAATCGCATTTGTCGTTTAAAGCCACTCCATAAATTATTGTGAAATCTTCTCTTTGATAATCTTTAACGCTCTCGATTGCCCGAATACGAATGTATTGATAAGGATTCGATAAACATTCCAAAAGTAATTTAACCGAAACATCTTTTCCGGCTGATTCTAGTTCATTGAGTTTTTGAAACCCTGGTTCTCTAACTCTTAGCTGTTCCGTTTCTAAATTTTCCATAAAATAAAAGCCGATAAAATTGAACTTTAATATAACCGATTAATTTATTTTTCGGAAGATTTTACTTTTTTATTTGTTCAATGCTCGAACAAGATTTACGATTATAGAAATGAAAAAATACGTCGTCAAAAGAGATAAAAGCGGTTTGCCGGAAAAGCTGACGCGCTACCGGCAGGAACTCAATGAAGAACAATTTCGCGTCGTTACATCGCCGCCGAAAGCCGCGCTGGTCGTGGCGGGCGCGGGAACGGGGAAAACCCGTGCGATCACTTACCGCGTCGCTTATCTGCTCGAACAGGGCGTTGCGCCGCAGAATATTTTTCTGGCGACTTTTACGAATCGCGCGGCGCGCGAGATGCTCAAGCGCGTCGAACTTTTGACCGGAACGCAGAATGTTCACAGAGTTTGGGGCGGGACTTTTCACCGGATTGCGAATTTAATCTTACGAAAACACGCCGTTTCAATCGGTTTCGATTCGAATTATTCGATTCTCGATTCCGAAGATGCGCGGGATTTTATCAGCGTCTGCATCGAAGACGCGGGAATTGATACGAAATCAAAACGCTTTCCGAAACCGCAAGTTATTCAAGATATAATCTCTTACGCCAACAACACCGATCTGCCGATTGAAGACGTGATTATTGCGAAATATCCGTATTTTGAAATGCTTTCCCAACAGATAAAACGCGTTGATTTCGGTTATATGGAGCGTAAAAAGGAACGGAACGTGATGGATTATGACGATCTGCTTCTTAACTGGAAAAGGCTCTTGATCGAAAAACCCGACATCGCCGCGTTTTATGCCGATCAATTCCAGCACATACTGGTTGACGAATATCAGGACACGAACAAACTCCAAGCCGAAATTATTGATTTATTGGCGGTCAAACACCGAAACGTAATGGTGGTCGGCGACGACGCGCAATCGATTTTCGCGTGGCGCGGCGCGGAATTTAAGAATATTTACGAATTTCCCGAAAGATACCCGGAAACGCAAAAGTTTAAATTAGAAACGAATTACCGTTCAACGCCCGAAATTCTC
>CAYUGW010000551.1:0-652 GCA_964444245.1 uncultured Blastocatellaceae bacterium
GCATCGAGACGGCGCGAACGCGGCCTTCGCCGAGATGCTGCTGGACTTCGGCGATGACGTTGATCTCGGCATCGACATCGTAACCTTCCGAGGTAATGCGCAGTGCCTGATAGATCGGCGGTAAATAATGATCCGAAAATTCTACGTCAACAACCGGCCCGATGATCTGGACGACCTTGCCGACTTGCTGAGTTCCTTCATTAGCCATGTTTTAATCTGCTCCTAATAATATGTAGAACGGTGTATTTCTGTGTGATAACAAAGGAACGAGAATATCATATCAATATCTTTTTACGCAAAGGCGGACGGATCGAAAAAACCGACTGGAGCGCAGGCGTCCCGCCTGCCATGAGTGCAAAGCACGAAAGCAGACTCATCATCTTTAAAATTCAGCTTCGAAAATACGATCAGCGACGATTTTTTTTCCGCGTCTGCGGATGCTCATGGCAGACGGGACGCCTGCGCTCCAGTCAGCTTCGCGTTTTGATAAACGTCCGCCGGCTGTCATAATTTTGATATGAAATGGCTGAGCGGAATTTTGACGGTCGGAACCTTTGCGGTTCTCTTTTACTTCGAGAAAAAACGCCCGTTGCGAAAACCGGTCGAGGAAAAGGAGACGAATACCGTCCGCAATCTGGCCATCGCCTCGCTC
>CAYUGW010000551.1:662-3346 GCA_964444245.1 uncultured Blastocatellaceae bacterium
TCACCGAGCGTCTGACCGTCCATACGCAGAAAAAAAATATCGGCCTGCTCAAACTGTTCCGCCTCCCGAAATTTCTCGAAGACTTGCTGGCCGTGATTTTGCTGGATTACACACTCTATCTGTGGCACGTTCTGACGCATCGGTCCGGTTTTCTCTGGCGTTTTCACCGGGTCCATCACGCCGATCTCGATCTGACGGCGGCGACCGCGATCAGATTCCACTTCGGCGAGATCGCCGTCTCCGTCCTCTGGCGCGCCGGTCAGATCGTCGTCATCGGCGTCTCGCCGGAAGCCTTAAAGATCTGGCAGACGGCGCTTCTGGTGAACGTCTTCTTTCACCATTCGAATGTCGAACTTCCCTTCGCGGTCGAAAAACAGATCCGCCGATTCGTGATGACGCCGCACCTGCACGGCATCCATCATTCCGAGGCCGAGTCGGAAATGAATTCCAACTGGTCGAGCGGTCTGACCCTCTGGGATCGTCTCCACGGCACATATCTCGAAGACATCCGGCCGGACGAGATACGGATCGGCGTGGAGGGATTCGACAATAAATCGGACGTCGGTTTGATCCGGATGCTGGCCGAACCTTTTTTCGAAACGACTGAATAAATCGACCGGAACGCTTTTTCCAATATCAGCACCGGCGTTTCGCCGTTCAATCCCTCTATGCCGAAATGAATTTATGAAACCGGCTAAAAACGGACAAATTTCAGAGAAAGCGGTGGTTCATTCCGGATCTTTAAAAGAAAAACCGCCGGAAAAAAATTTCCGGCGAAGGTTTGTTATAAAATTATAATCGAAATGATCTTTCTAAAATAACCGACGAATTAATTTTTATTCCGCTTTGTGATCGTTTGTCTCAATATCTTTATTTTCATTGGTCGGGGTATAAGTTTCTAACGTTTTTTCGTTGATTGAAATTCTGTAGTTATCCGGGGGGATTTCATCCATAGGGAAAATAACAACATCAGTTTCAACTACTCCTTTCTTTTTTTTAGTGGCAATTCTACTGTTAATCACAGACACTATCTCCTTTTGATTTTTAAGCAAATCAATAAAGTATGTATTATTTATAGTTGAAACAAGGGGTTTATCGTTTCCGAAATTTCGGTCACTTAACACGCTTTATAGTATGACACAGACGGACGCCGATTCAAAACAAATTTGTCCGTATTTCGCGTTGCGCCGCGCCGCAGATTAAATCAGACATTGGTTTTGCACGCAAACTGTATGCAATGGCTGCGCTTACGGCAGCGGCGGCGATTACTGGTCGGTGCGTAATTATTAACCGCAAGCGATTTTAAGAAAACTCTAAATACGCCCGTAAGCTTCAGATTACACGCGATTTAGGGTTTTCTTAAATTATCCGATATCCGTTTTTAATTATTCGTTGGTGCTTATTTGTCAGGTCGAAAATTAGTTCTTGCGAAAATTTATTTTCAAACCTGTCAACCGCTTAATTTGGCAATGGCTTTATCACATTCGGCGATTGATTTTTCCAATATGTCAACTTCTTCCGGATTTACTGTTTCCGTTACGCCGGATTCCTGAAATTTCCTAAAAATCTCTAAACTTTCTTGAAAGTTTTTGCGGGAATCACGCCACAATTTAATTTTTTGAGCGGCAGATTTTCGATTATCTCCGGCGGCGTTTTTTTGCGCTTCAGCCAGATATTTATAAGCAAAACCGAGACTATACAGAGTAACCTCTTCATCAGGCGACCTTTCCAATTCCTTTTGTTGGTACAAAACTATTTCTTGCAAGATATTGACGGCTTCATCAGCCTCTCCGGTTTCCGCCAGAATTTTTGCTTGAGTTTTCTTGACATCGGCAATCATTCGCGGAAATTCGGCATTATTCGGATCAAATCTGATAATCTCTTCGGCGAGTTCTCCGGATTGAATGACGAATTTCAAGGCTTTTCTCTTGTCTTCAATCGAATTTTTCTGATCGGCAATATTATACAGTCCGGTTGCTTTATAATAGCTTATTCCGGCGTAATTGAATTTGATAGCGACATCCTGCGGATTTTCAAGAAAAAGTTTCTCCCAAATTTCAACGGATTTATCAAAAAGTTTGACGGCTTCATCATATTTTTCGGTGATTGCATTAAGAATTATTCCTTGATCCTGATAAATACGCCCTAACGCCATTTTGACCTTTTTGTCCGAAGGATATTCGGCAAACAATTTTTCACCTTCAGAAATCGCTTTCAGACTAATTTCATTTCCTTTTTCGGCATCTCCCATCGCCGTTATCAGAAAACTTAAACGCGATAATGATGCGGCAAACCCGAGTCGGGAATCGAGGCTGTTCTCATCGTAATTTTCATATAAATCAACGGCTTTTTGAAAATAATCGCGGCTTTCCGGCAATTTTAATTCAACAAAAAATTTATCGCCGAGTTTGTAATAACTCGTGGCAAGTTTGTGCCGCCAGAGTGGATTGTTCGGCTCGTTGTCAAACAAATTTCTTCGGATATTATAGGCTTTTTGGTAGCTCTCTTTTGCCTTTTCATGCTGTCCCAGATGAAACTGCAAATAACCGCCCTGAACGTCGCCGATTTTGTCGTAAGCATCGGCGAGTTCGGTTTGTAAAGCCGCGTCGTTTTCGGCTTCATTTGCCAGATTATCGAGATATTCGAGCGCACGGCTGACGAGAATTTCGCGTGCCGGAGTTGCG
>CAYUGW010000552.1:0-3342 GCA_964444245.1 uncultured Blastocatellaceae bacterium
TGCCTTTTTTGTCTTTGATTCACTGTTACTGTTTGTTTTTGTTACAGATTTTTTCACTGTTTGTTTTGCTTTTAAACCTTCCATTATTCCACCCCGGTTCTTTTTTGTTTAAGTCTTTATCTTCAATTATTTAACCTGCCTTTTTATTAAAGAATCCTCGATGATTTCATTTTACCGATTCTTTTCTTTCTGTTTAGTTGATAAATTTTTCTGACCTTGACTTCGAGTGCTTTGGCAGACCCGGTTTCTGCGGGCAAATTTGCCGGAACGTCAATGTTTTCAGCAATTGTCGCCGCAGTTGTGATTTCTTTTTCAACAGCCTTTGCTTGTCCTTCAATCATTGTTTTATACCTCTCAATGTTTATTAACTTGAAGAATCAAATAATGTTATCGTGATGTAAGATTAAATGTTTCTTATCGGTTTTTGTATTATAATTTGTGCAACCCTCGTGCCAATAGTCTTTAAAGCACGGAAGGTTTGAAAATTTTTATCCGAACTTTTAATTTCATTGACAGCACAGGCGCGTTTCTAGTAGCCTCAAACTTATTGAAAACAACTTTGTAAAAGGAAAATTTTTAGAATTTGAGTAACATAAAAAAAATCGAACTTCCGCCGCAGGGTTTAAAGACACTTTTCGGCGTTCAAGACCAAAACATCAAATATCTCGAAGCACTTCTGAATATCAATATCGGCGCACGCGGCAACGAATTGATGATTGACGGCGAGCCGCGCGACATCGAAACGGTCGAAAAAATTCTCAGAGATTTTTCTGAACTTTTTGCCGAAGGAAACAATTTTTCCGACAAGGAATTGCGCGATGCCTTCAAGCAAATCGCCGAAGACAGAGCCTATTCTCTGCGCGATTATTTTACAACCTCGCGCTTTAATCCGTCGGGCAAAAAACAGGTCGCCGCCAAGAGTGCCAATCAGCGCAAATATATCGAAGCGATTCAGGCAAAAGATCTGACCTTCGGCATCGGTCCAGCCGGAACGGGTAAGTCCTTCCTCGGAGTCGCTTTAGCCGTTCAATCGCTTTTTTCAAAACAGGTTGACCGGATTGTTTTAACGCGTCCGGCGGTCGAGGCGGGCGAAAAACTCGGATTTTTGCCCGGCGATCTGCAGGATAAAGTCGATCCATATTTGCGTCCGCTCTATGATGCGCTCTTTGATTTAGTTGATACCGAACGGGTTACGAAAATGCTCGAAAAGCGAATCATCGAAATCGCTCCGCTTGCCTTTATGCGCGGGCGGACGATCTCGAACGCTTTTATCATTCTCGACGAAGCGCAAAACACGACCGGCGAACAGATGAAGATGTTTCTGACGCGCATCGGTTTCGGCTCGAAAGTCGTCGTAACGGGCGATATTACGCAGGTTGATCTGCCGCGCGGACAACGCAGCGGACTCAGAGAAGCCGAACGCGTTTTGCAGGGTATCGAAGAGATCGAATTCGTTTATTTCGATAAAAAAGATGTCGTGCGTCATCGCCTCGTGCAGCTGATCGTCGAGGCTTACGAGGAAGAAACAAAAGAAAATCCGCCGCCGATTAGTTAAAAATTAAAACCCAAAAACCCGCGTCTTTATCGAAAATACAAAACCAACCGTTAAGTCGAGCCGCTCTCAAGATCGCGTGTATTGCACGAATAAAAAAGGTATGAATTCAAACTAATCGCGGTCTTGAGAGCGGCTCGACTTAACTACTCATTTTTAAAAATTAATCAAACAAAATTTGAATTTCTGCGAAAAATCCACAAGAATATAACAATTCAATTCCCATATTTTTTTTATACTCGAATTAATTTACGCCTCAAACGAAGAAAAATGCGTAGAAGAAATTCAAAAGTGAAACATCTTTTTGCGGTTTCGGTCGCCGTTTTTTTGCTTGCCTTTTTTTCATTTTCAGTCAAATCCGAAAATAATACTGGCAATCAATCCGCACGGATCTTCGAGATCAGCCGTCCGGCGTTAAAAACTTTTACGGATAAAGACGGTTTGCCGCTGAATTCCGTGATGAGTTTGGAGCGCGATTCGCACGGTTATCTTTGGATCGGCACACAGGACGGCGCGGCTTATTTTAACGGCAATGATATAACGGTCGTCAATATGCCGAACCGTCTGATCTCTAATTATGTCTTCGACATTCTTGCCGCGTCAGACGGAAAAATCTGGTTTGCAGCCTCCGACGGCGGACTGCACGTCAGATCGGGCAAAGACTGGCAAACTCATCGAAAAAAAGACGGTTTGATCAGCGACGAAATCCGCTGTTTGCTCGAAACCTTTGACGAAACAGGAAAACAAATTATCTGGGTCGGAACGCGCGAAGGTTTGAGTAAATTTCACGATAATGTCTGGACAAATTTTACAGCCGAAAAGGATTTGCCGGATAACCGCATTCGGAGTCTGCTCGAAACGGTCGCGCCGGACGGTCGGAAAACGCTCTGGATCGGAACTTATAAAGGCGTTTCGCAGTGGCAGGGCGGCGAAAAAAAGGTTTTCGATACCCGCTCGGGTTTGCCCGGAAATGTCGTTTTCAGTTTGCTTGAAACAAAAAACCGGGATAATCAAAGCGTGATTTGGGCGGGAACGGACAAAGGGCTGGCGAAATTTGAAAACGGCGTTTGGCACACTTTTGAAAAGGAAGCTGAAATTTTGACCAAAGGTGTCCGCGCTCTAAATGAAACGGTCAAAGCCGACGGCACGAAAATTATCTGGGTCGGATTTGAAGATGACGGTCTGGCTTTTTTTGAAAATTCCCGGTGGAATTTTCTCAATGAAAAACAGGGTTTGCCGAATAATCTGGTTTTCGCGCTCGAAACATCCGGTGCGCCCGACGGTTCGGTTTGGATTTCGACGCTCGGTGCAGGCATTTCGCGGTTTGAAAAAAGCAACTGGCGCACCGTTGACGATAAAAACGGTTTGCCGGGGAAAATTGTTTTTTCGGTCAATGAAACCTTTGCCGCCGACGGAAAAAAATCAATCTGGTTCGGAACTTACGGCAAAGGTCTGGCGCGTTTTGAAGAAGGAAAATGGACGATTTTCGACACATCGGACGGATTGCCGAACAATTTTATTCATTGTCTTTTTGTTTCCGAAAGGTCTGATGAAAAATCGGTTTTATACGTCGGAACGGAATCCGGTTTGGCAAAGTTTGAAAACGGGAAATTTCAAAATATTTCGGAGTTTAATGATATTCCGAACAAGGAAATCTGGAATATTTTTGAAACGGAAGAAGCCGGCAAAAGAGTTCTATGGGTCGGAACAAACGGCGGTCTGATTCGTTCGGTTAACGGCGAAAAACAGATTTTTGACAAAAAAAACGGCTTGCCCGACCAACGCATCCG
>CAYUGW010000553.1:0-3337 GCA_964444245.1 uncultured Blastocatellaceae bacterium
TGCCGCCGTTTGATAAACCGACGCTTTATTCGGAATCGGTCAGAGTTCCGCAAATCACCGGGACGGGCAGAGCCGGTTCGGGCGGACAAATTCCGCAAGTTACGGCAATCGAACCGCCGGTTGTCGGAAATCCGAGTTTTACCGTCGCAGTTTCAAACGCTTTGGGAAACTCTCCCGCAGTTCTGGCAATTGATTCAAACGATCCCGGAACCGCCGCAATTCCTTCAGCTGCAAGTTTTGCGAGGCTCAATATGCAGCTTTCCGGAACAGGCGCGGGAAACGGTTACGGTTCGTTCAGTATTTCGATTCCGAATAATCAAGCATTGATCGGTCGGACATTTTACGGGCGTTGGTATGTTACGGATGCCGGAGCATCTGGCGGTTTTTCATATTCGCCGATGTTTAAATTTACCGTTTTCGGCGAGGCGACAAACATCAGCAAACCGCACGTAGATTTTGACGGCGACGGCAAAACAGACATTTCCATTTTCCGCCAATCCGCCGGTGAATGGTGGTATTTGCGCTCGTCCGACGGCTCAAATCGGGCTTTCCAATTCGGAGCTTCGACCGATAAAATCGTTCCTGCTGATTACACCGGCGACGGGAAAACCGATATTGCCATTTTCCGTCCGGCTTCGGGTGAATGGTTTATTTTGCGCTCGGAAGACAATTCGTTTTATTCTTTCCCGTTCGGACAAAACGGCGATATTCCGATTGCCGGCGATTTTGACTCCGACGGTAAAGCCGATGCGACTGTGTTTCGACCGTCAAACGCGACCTGGTACACAAATTCTTCATCTCAAGGATTTTTAATTCGCACATTCGGCGCGACGGGTGATATTCCGCAAGTCGGCGATTTCGACGGCGACGGACTGAGTGATTTAGCCGTTTTTCGTCAGAATGGGGCAATCGCCGAATGGTGGATTTTTCGTTCGAGTCTGGGTGCTTACGTTACGCAATTCGGCTTAGCAACCGATAAACCCGTAGTCGGCGATTATACAGGCGACGGCAAAACCGACATTGCCGTTTTCCGCCCCTCTTCGGGTGAATGGTTTATCTTGAGATCGGAAGACGCTTCGTTTTATTCATATCCATTCGGAAACTCGACCGACATTCCCGCACCCGGCGATTATGACGGCGACGGAATTACGGATGTTGCCGTTTTCAGACCATCTGCCGGAACTTGGTATATAAACAATTCGGGCAGCGGAGTCCGAATTGTCGGATTCGGTGCAAATAACGATTATCCGGTTCCCGGAGCGCTTGTTCCGTAAAGCTATTTTCAAATAGCAAAAAAGGCTGAAATCTCCAGTTGATTTCAGCCTTTTTTGCTATTTAAATGCGCTCTATCCGGTAGTTTTTTGCACCCACAATCTCCGCTTACAAAAACTTTTTCACTTTTTCACTCTAAATCTTCGCCGCAATGCGGACAGCACCGTTTTCCGGCTCGCCGTTTTTCTAATTCTTCGACAAAACTCGCGCCTAAGATTCCGGTCGGCAGGGCAAACATCCCGATTCCGAGCATCGCAATTCCGGCGGCAAAGACTTTTCCCAAAGTCGTGACCGGATAAACATCGCCGTAGCCGACCGTCGTTAAAGTAACGATTGCCCACCACATCGAACTCGGAATATCGGGGAAATTTTCGGGCTGCGCCTGATTTTCGGCAAAATAAATAAACGAAGCCGACAAAACCATTAAAACCAAAACAATCGCCACCGTTACGACAAGATCTTCTTTTCGGCTTTTCAGAACTTTCCCGAAAAGCTGAATCGAAGTTGAATATCTGGCGATTTTCAAAATTCGAAGAAGACGGAAAACCCGTAAGGTTCTGATAAATCGCAAATCGAATGCCGTGATTGCCAGAAAAAAAGGCAAAATTGCCAGCAGATCGATGATCGCCATCGGTGTGAGCATAAATTTTACTCTTCCCCAAAACGGTTTGGCGTATTTTTCCTGACTCGTGCTTGCCCAAACCCTTGCAACATATTCGAATGTAAAAACAAATACGGAAAATATCTCGAACCAGAACAAATATACTCCGTATTCCAGTTCGATAGATTCGACGGTTTCCAGAATTACCGCCGCCGCATTCAGCAAAATCAAGACTAAAATAAACCAATCGAAATAATCGAGATTCTTTCTCACTTTATCTTCGTGATCGGTCGCTTCGACTATTTCCCAGACTTTTTGCTTTAAGCTTAATTTTTTATCGTTCATTTTCAGAAATATAATTTATCAATTTTTGCCATTCTTCAAAAGTTAAAGATTCCGCACGCCTTGAAGGTTCGATTTCCGTTTGTTTCAAAATAATACTCAAACCGCCTTTTCTCTCAAATTTTTCTTTCAAACTTTCATGCGCTTTTTTTAAATTATTCAAAATTGTTTTTCTTTTTTGCATAAAACCCAAACTGATGATTTCCCGAAACAATTTTTCATCTTTTATGTTATTTTCGCCTGTTTTTGGCGTTATCAGACGCACAATCGAACTCCAAATCTTTGGCGCGGGACGAAAAGCATTCGGCGGAACATCAAATAGTTTTTCCGCCTTTAAATATGCCTCAACCAAAACAGTCAAAAATCCGCGTTCTTTATTTCCGACCTCAGCCGTAATTCTTTCGACGACTTCCCTTTGAAACATCAGAATCATTTCGGAAAAAACGTAACGCTGTTCGATAAGTTTTTGCAGAATCGCGGTCGATATATAATACGGAAGATTGGCAACCAGTTTGGCGGATGTGCGATTTGCGATTTGCGATTTGCGATTATTTGAAATCAATTCTTTGAAATCAATTCTTAAAACATCTTGTGTAACTAATTGAAAATTATCATATTTAGCGAATTTATCCTGTAAAAACGGAATCAAATCCCGGTCTAATTCAATCGCAATAATATCCGCGCCGGATTCGACTAATTTTTCGGTCAAAGCTCCGCGTCCGGCACCGATTTCAATAATTGTTTCGCCCGTTTGAGGATTTAAGGCTCTGATAATTTTTTCTATATAATTTCCGTCAACAAGAAAATTCTGCCCGAAAGATTTTTTTGCAAAAGGCTTTTTCATCATAATTGATAATGGACAACAGACGATGGACAATTTTACTAAAATTCAATAGAAGCCATCTCAAAAATACAAACCACCGTTAAGCAAGCGCTCCAAAGACCGCGTTTCACCGTTGATTTCTGTGGGAACCGCGGTCAAAGACCGCTTGCTTAACCAACTATCTTATTTTTGAGATAACTTCTAGATTCCGAACTAAAAATTATCAATTATCAGTTATCAATTACCCATTTTCTAATCTCTGTTCGGATAGCCGGTGATTTCCAAATCTTCGCCGTGAT
>CAYUGW010000554.1:0-3334 GCA_964444245.1 uncultured Blastocatellaceae bacterium
GACGACATCCGTTTCCGCATTATCGTCGCCGGTCGAAAATGAATTTGACGAATAATTGGCATACGGGCTTCGATAGCCGTCAATGTCTTTTTCCTCGATTGAAACCGCTTTTCCGATTGATTGTCCGATCTCTCCGGCAATTGCCTGTGCCTTTTCCTTTGCCGCACGAATTGCTTGCGCCCGCGCCTGATCTTTATATTTGCGAAGTTCCGACGAGGTAAAAACCACATTTGAAACATCATCAATTCCGGCATCTAAAAGCGCAGTCAGAAAAGATTCGAATTTAGTCATATCGCGGAGTTTTATAGCCAGACTTCGATTCACCAAATAACCGTCAAAAACTTCTGCGTAATCAACACCGGGAGTCGTAGATTTCACACGTTTTGTTGTTTCCTTAACACGAATATAATCGGTTTTTACGTCTGTCGCCGCAATGCCGAAACTTTTTGACAGATTCGTAACCTTGGCAATCGTTTCGTCATTTTCCTTTTTTGCTGCCGCAACCGATTTGTTTTTTTTCGAAACGGTGAACGAAAAAGTCGCCGTATCCGGCACGACCTGAATTTCGGCAGTTCCCGTAACCTGAATCGTCGGCATCTTGCCGACATCAACCGTTTGCGCCGAAACCGCCGCCGCTAAAACGCATAAAACAATCAAAATCTGTAATTTAATCTTCATAAATTTTTCTCACCTAGCTCGGTATAAAATCCAAAATCCAAAATCCAAAATCGTCAGGCTTTCGGATGCGCTTTGTCATAGACTTCGATCAGTTTTTCCATCGAAACCTGTGTGTAGATCTGCGTCGTCGAAAGCCTTGCGTGTCCGAGCAATTCCTGAATATCGCGCAAGTCCATTCCCTGATCGAGCAGATTGGTCGCAAAGGAATGTCTGAGAGAATGCGGCGAAATGTCTGGAATATCGGCGCATTCCTTGATGTATTTATCAATCATTCGCCCGACCGAACGCGTTGTAATGCGTGTGCCTTGATAATTTAGGAAAACGGCTTGATCGTCGCGCTCCGTTGGCGGACAGTTGTTAAGAAAAGTCGGGCGCGTTTCGTTCAGATAATACATCAGCGATTGCAGCGCGGCTTCGCCGAACGGCAGGATTCTCTGCTTTTTGCGTTTTCCGGTCACGCGCACCGATTTTTCCCGAAAATCTATGTCTTTTAAGTTTAAATCGACGAGTTCGCCGACGCGCATTCCGGTCGCGTAGAGAAATTCCATAATCGCGCGGTCGCGTCTGCCGAGATCGGTTTCCAGATCGGGCGTTTCGATAAAGCGCACCGCGTCTTCAATCGAAAGATGCGTCGGCAATTTGCGTTCGACCTTCGGCGTGGCGACGAGCTTTGCCGGATTGTTTTCCAAAACGCCTTCGCGCACGAGGAATTGGAAAAACGTCCGAAGCGACGCGAGCTTCCGCGCAATCGAAGTTTTCATTTTATTATCCGCGTGCAGATTCGCCATCCATTCGCGAATCGTCAGATGGTCAATATCTTTGACCGGAATCTGCTCACGCGAGCCGTCTGCCTGCGGTTTGGAAATATGATCGTGAAACTGCTCCAGATCGCTCAGGTAGTTTCGCAAGGTGTGACGGCTTACATTGCGTTCATATCGAAGGTGTTCGAAAAATTGCTGCAAATATTCTTCAAGCATAATGCTTAAAATTTACGGGTAATCGTTTGGATTTTCAACCGCTAAACCTTCCGAAGTTGCGGCTTTGTTTAATTCACTATCGGCAGAAACAAAAATTAATCCTGTTGCTCCTATTGAAATTCTTGCATCATTTGTTCTGATTGCCGCCGCAAGCTGCACGGCATCGTAACCGCGCAAAGAATATTTTTCCGCCAGATTTGCGGCTTTTTCAATTAAATCGGCATCAATTTCTATCTTGAATAACTTTCTTTGAAAAATTCGGCGGAATCTTGTTTTGGCTTTAGTAGTTTGATTCAGCGATAAACTTTTGCCTTTTAACCTTCGTGAAAAAGCGGAAATTACTTCAACCAAAGTAATTCTTGCACAATAAAAGCTGTCTTGATTAGAAGAACGAAAGAGATTTATTATCCAACTTGTTCCGTTTTCCTGAATATATCTTTTGACAATCGCGCTGCTGTCGAAAAAATAACCAGCCATTAATTTCTATCCTCAATGATAGTTTCCGAAAGCGGCTTGCCTTTTATTCTAAGCGGTTCAAATTCTTCATCAATCAGATTCCAATCTTCGGGAATTTCCTTAATTACACCTTTAGATAAAAGTTGTTCGGCAATTTCTCTTTCATTGATAGAATTTTCATTTGCAATGCTGTCCAAAACCTCTTTTCTCTGCATCGGCGGCAAATTTTGAATTTCCTTGATAATTTCCTGCGGTGTCATCACTTTTATCTCCACACATTTTTTTTTACGCTAATATCTTAATACAAATCATCTTTAAGTTCATCAATGTTTCTGCCTGAAAGTTTTAACAGGAAAATACAAACCTCACGAAAATCGCCTTCTCTCGGCGACCAGCGATCAACAATGTGATAGCGATTATCTTTTACGCCTTCCAAAACCCATTGTGCGCCGTCATTTCCCATAACATCATTTTCAATCGGCATTTGCCAGAAATTTGCTTTATCAATTAAATCTAAAATTCTACAGAAATCATCATCGCTTAAAGAAAATTCGTTAGTATTTGAAATTTTGCCGGGTTCATTTCCACCTGTTCCATCAAGTTCTTTCATTGAAAAAGTTATCTTATAATTAGTTTTTGCAATTTTGATTAAAATCGGGCGATCAAAAGTTCTGAGCCACAAAAACCGGTAAACTTCTGCATCTTCATCATTAATATCAAGCAGCGATTCTTCTTCCATTGCAAGCAAATGCTTACTATACCAACCTGCAACGGAATGTTTTGACGACATCTCATTGCCGAAATTTTCTCTCGGAAAATAATCACTTTTTCCCTTTTTGATGATGGAAATATCTTGCGAAAGTCCGGGAAATTTTTCTGAAGTTGTGCAATTTAAATTCTGCGCTGAATTAAAATGCATTTCTTCGGGTAGAGGAATAAAAGGAATAGGTTTTAAGCATAAATAGTAAAAACCAAATCCAAGAAATCCAAGCAAAACTGTAAGTAAAGGTCCTAACCAAAAAGCTAAAAACGACAAGGATATTTGGAGTCTATTTATTTTCATTAGAATTAGCCTCTGATAAAATCATCTTATTAGACAAACTTTTTGTTAAATGGTTCCAGTAAATTATCTTTTCGGAACATAATAACCTTTCCTCGTGGGAATGGATAGAGTTTGCCCGTTTTTCTTAATACACCCTTATTTCATCAATGTTTCTGCCTGA
>CAYUGW010000555.1:0-1902 GCA_964444245.1 uncultured Blastocatellaceae bacterium
AGACTGCATCTTCGTCGGCGCAACAAAATTCAGCGGCGCGATGGAAAGATTTCTCTTGGGGAGCGTTTCATCGGCAATTACCGCGCGCGCCCATTGCTCGGTCGAAGTCGTGCGGGAAAACGGATACTAAACGGATTTGGGATTTGGGAATTCGGATTTCGGATTTGTTGGATTTCAGAGTAATCAGATAAAAGTGAACTTTCATCTGAAATTGGAAACCATAAAATCCGAATAAATCACAAATCCCAAATCCGAATTCCCAAATCAGCATATGGAAGCCGAACACGAACATTCCGTTTCCGCGATTCATTCGCGGCTTTCTACCGTTCGGCATAATTACGTGCGCGATTGGATTTACGGCGGAATTGACGGCGCGGTCACGACTTTTGCCATCGTTTCCGGCGTGGCTGGCGCGGAACTTTCGGCGACGATTGTCTTAATTTTGGGTTTTGCCAATCTGATCGCCGACGGTTTTTCGATGGCGGCGAGCAATTTTCTCGGCACACGCGCCGAACTCGAAGATTACCGTCGGCTTGAAAAAATCGAATACCGCCACATCGAACAATTTCCCGAAGGCGAACGCGAAGAAATCCGCCAAATCTATAAGAAAAAAGGCTTTACAGGCGAAGAACTGGAAAAAGCGGTCGAACTGATCTCCGCCGACAAAGACCGCTGGGTGCGGACGATGCTGATGGAAGAATACGGTCTGCCCGCCGAAATCCGTTCGCCGTGGAAAGCCTCTTTCGCCACCTTTTCGGCATTTATCATCTGCGGACTCGTTCCTCTGCTTTCCTATCTTTTTGCCGCCGCCAACGCTTTTCTGATTTCATCGGTTTTAACCGGAATCACCTTCTTCCTGATCGGCTCGGTCAAAAGCCGCTGGTCAACATCTTCGTGGCTGCGCTCGGGCGCGGAAACTTTTATCGTCGGTTCGCTCGCCGCCGTTTTAGCCTACGCGGTCGGCGTTTTGCTCAAAGGAATCGCGGGTTAAACGCGTTATGCTATAATCTTCGGCAGGGTGATTTTTATGACGAAAACTTTCAGTCTTAATGATAATATTTCTATCTAAACCGTGATTGCTTTTACCAAAAACGTTGATGAAGTCGTTTTGGAAGAAAACGGCAAACCGATCGCGAAAATTACGCCGATTGACGAAACCAAACAAAACGAGCCGAAACAGCGCGTTTTAGGTTTAGGAAGCGGCAAAGGTTATTTTATGAGCGAAGATTTCGACGACGAACTGCCCGACGAATTTTGGGGATTTGATAAGGAAGTATAAATTAATTTCTAAATTCCCTCATAATTTTTCGACGCTTTTTCGTTTTACTATTTTCTAAATACATTGCTTTTTTTTATAAACTGTTGTAAATTCCTGACGACTTATCTTTAACTTACTACATCAAAATATACTAAAGAAATACTTTTTTCTTTATGCTTAAAGTATAATTTTAATTGGTGAAATCTAATGCCGACTTTTAGAAACGAAGCTATCATAAATCCTGAAATATTGCTGTGGGCTAGAAAGTCCGCAGGATTTCGTGTTGAAGAAGCGGCAAAAAAAGCACAACTCAAATCAGATAAATTGATAGCCTGTGAACATGGAGAACAAAGACTTACAATTCCGCAACTCCGCAAATTAAGCAATGTCTATAAAAGACCTTTAGCTTTTTTTTACTTACCTAATCCTCCTGAACCGGAAATTGATTCGAGCATCCAAGATTTTCGTCGTATTAATAGTGAGGAAGAAAATCAATTTTCCCCTGAGTTAAGAATTGAAATAAGAAAAAGCAAATATCGTCGTGAAGTAGCAATTGAATTGTATGAAGAGTTGGAGATTGAAATTCCAGAATTTAAGTTTAAGACAACTCTCGAAAGCGATGTAATCGAAACAGGTTCTTATAT
>CAYUGW010000555.1:1912-2924 GCA_964444245.1 uncultured Blastocatellaceae bacterium
AAGAAAATTTCTTCAAGTTACGCAGAAAACTCAACAAGAACTAAAAAATGATTATGAGGCATTTAATTACTGGCGTGAGTCAATAGAAGCAACAGGAATTTTGGTTTTTCAAGCGACACTAAATATTGATGAAATGCGCGGACTCTCAATGGCAGAATTTCCGTTACCGATTATTCTTGTCAATCGAGAACGAGTTGTAAAAGCACGCATTTTTACAATGCTTCACGAAATAGTTCATATAATGCTTCGCTCTGTAGGTGTTTGCGATTTGGAAACACAATCCAAAATTGAAGTTTTTTGCAATGCCGTTGCCGGTGAAGTTTTAGTTCCTACAGAGTGGTTGAACAAAACAGAAGTTTATAATAGAAATAAACACGAAAAAGATTGGGATAAAGAATCAATCTGGCAATTGGCAGACTATTTTAGCGTAAGTCGGGAAGTAGTCTTACGAAGACTTTTAACAAATCAAAAAATTAGTCGACATTTTTATCAAAGCAAGCGGATTGAGTGGTTACGGGATTACGAAAAATCTCAGGAAAAAGACACCAGTAAAAAAAACAGCGGATTTGCTCCGCCGCATACTGATGCAATCAGCAAGGTTGGGAGAAATTTCACCAGACTTGTGGTTAATAGCTATTATCAAAATAAAATCGGTTTACCGGAAGTTTCAGATTATTTAGGAGTTAAAGCAAAACATTTACCTAAAATTGAACAAGCAGTATTTAGTTCAATAAAAAATAGAACTTAAAGAATGATTTACTGCATTGATACAAGCTCACTAATTCACGGCTGGAATGAAAAGTATCCACCGGAAGTTTTTGCATCTCTTTGGAATGATATTGAAAACCTCATTAATAATGGAGATTTAGTTTCTACCGAAGAAGTTTTAATGGAATTAAACGCAGGAAATGATGATTTATCAATTTGGGCATCGAAACAAAATGATTTTTTCTTACCTCTCAATAATCAAATTCAAACAGAGGCTGCCAATATTTTAGCTGATCCGATAAAC
>CAYUGW010000555.1:2936-3304 GCA_964444245.1 uncultured Blastocatellaceae bacterium
TTGACACAAAAAAAGTAGGTAAAAATGAGGCGGATATTTGGGTAATTGCTACTGCTAAAGCTAATAATTTGACTGTTATTACTGATGAAAAATATGTCCAACCCATAGATGTTCCAAATGCCAGAAAAATCTCAATTAGAAATGTCTGTGAAAATATAAATATTCCTCATTGTAACTTTTTAGAATTTATTAAAGAATGTAAATGGAGATATTAACTCGTTAATCTTCGATAAATATTCGACATTCTTTCCGACGGTCTAAATTGTGATCGAGAAGAATTTTCAAACGGTCGCAACTTCCTTAAACAGAGATTTTTCCGCCATTTCCAAAACGGCGACGGCTTGTTCGCGCGTTACGGGCGGAAAACC
>CAYUGW010000556.1:0-3304 GCA_964444245.1 uncultured Blastocatellaceae bacterium
AATTTGTTTCGCGTCGCGGCTTGTTTTTTGATCGTGAATTTTTTGGGTTTCCCATAAAATTTCCGAAGCTATTATTACAGGCGATTTACCATACTGATAATTTGGAGGCAAACCTAACGCTTCGAGCGTTCGAGCGTCTGTAACGGCGTTTGTCGGATAACCGATGTCTTTGAGCGTGTATTTTAATTTGCCCGACAGAAATTCATCGTGAACTTTGTCAAAAATAGCATTCTTTGAAAAATCTAAACGCTTCTTAACATCCGAGTGATTTTTTGTTTCCTCTTCAAGCTCAAGCAAGACACAATTGTAATTGCCTCGCAGCGCGATCAGACGATTCGGACGATCAATCGCCTCAACCGAAACCTCCGTCCACTTGAGCGATTCAAATGTCGGATTGCGGCGATTAATGAGCGATTGCAAGTGTGTTCCTTCAACATACGAAACCGGCGATTCATCTAAAAAACCTTGTTTTAATTCGGGCGAAATCGCAAACGGAAAATCGCCCGGACGCACATTAACTTCACGCGAGGCTTCTCGCAGTTCGTAAATAAAAAGTTTTTCGTCGTCCACAAGCCTGCGCCCGATTGATTTATTTAAAAGTTCGATTGCCTGTTTTCGTTCGTCGCCGTTTAGTCTTCTGGTCAATCTCGCCGATTTGGTCGTCGCCTCGCGCTCGTGTGGGGGCATTGCCCGAATCATGTGCGTGTCAAGGCTGTCGAGCGCGGCGTTGAGTTTGACGAATTCAAACCACATTTGACTTTGCGGCGCAATTTTTTTGCCGATGCCTTTCGGCAGCGCGAAAACGTCCGGAGAGGACTGTCTCGAAAGCACATCTTTCAAATCCGTTTCCAAACGGCTCGCTACTAAGCTCAACGCATAAACTTTTTTCTGGCTTGTTTCTCTGATTGTGGTCTGAACTTCATGCCAATCGCGTCGTTTATCCCGAGTCCACCATTCGTGAATTCGTTCCGCCGGAATGAGATCGCTCATCGGCTCGAAATAAAGCGGATGAACTTCAGGCGAGTGAAACGCATTCGGTTTATAAGTTTTGACAACATCAAGCAGAGTGTAATGATGATGGACCGGAGAAGCGATGACATTGTTAATAACCGTGGAAACAATTGTGATCGGCGATTTGCGGGTCGCGTCTTCAGCGTGCTGCAACAGTTCCGGCGGCGGGAAAAGCCACGCTAAGCTTTTCAAATTCGGGTCAGCCAAAATCTGCGTTAGATGTCTGCCGATTAAACGAATCAGATGCTTACGCTGCGCTTCATCCCACAGATAAATTTGATACGTGCTGTAAAGGTGTTCATCCTTATAGGGATTCTTACGCCTGCCCGCTGCTACATCTTTTTCATCTTGCGCTCTGACTTCCGAGAGAATTTTTTTCAGATGTCGCAAAAATTTCAAGAATTCGTCTCGCTCGCGTTCCAAACTGCGTTGGTCAATCAAAAAAACTTCATCTTCTCCGGCTTTTCGCGTCCGCGCTTTTGAGTTTTATTCATCGTTTGAATTAAACGGCAGCGGCTCGCGCCAAAATGCTCTGACTCCGATAGCAGCGGTAATCGCGCTACTCAAATCGTAATCGAGAAAAAGATAAATGTGCAGATTCGGGTATCGCGGCATCAGAGCGTCACCACCCGAACGCGGAATGACAAAGGTCGAACGAAGGCGCAAAGCCTCGGCGCGATGCGGAAATATCGTTCGCTTAGCGCGTAATGATTGATGTTCTTCAAAAATCGGCGAAGCCGGATCGGTCGCGGCGAGTGTTTCAACCGTTTTCACTTCCAGACTTGAAAGATGTTTAGTAGCTCCGCGCGACAGACCGACGACTTGCGACAAATGCCCGCTTTGCTCGGCAATTGGATAACAATGGCGCGGATCATTATCAACATTACCACTTTTATCGAGCCATGGATAACCCAAAAATTCGCAGCCCTTACAGCGAAAATCAACGTGCCAACGTAAATCTTGCCAATCTTGCACAAGCATTTCGGAAAGCGATTCGGTCAAAATTCTTCTCAAAGGCGCGGCGAAAACTTCAAACGGTGCGATCTCCAAATCTTCTTCTAAAACCGAACATATCTCGGCAGCGGTCGGCGAATAAAACCGTTTGCGCCATTCGGTCATTTGCTTGACAACATTCGAAGCTTCGTGCGAGCCAGCCCAAACCGCCGGAGCTGCGACGACGACAAATTTATCGTTCAAATTGTTTTGGATAAGCCAAGCCGCCAGCGTCATTGAGTAATAAACTACTTCAGCGTAATAATGCGCTCCGGGTTCTGAAGTCAGTTTTATATCAATCACTCGCAAACGCAGTCGCTGATCATCACCAGCTAAACGATTACATCTTCCGTCCGGTGAAACGGTAAGCTCATAAGCGTCCGTTTCGGCTATTAATTTTTCAGTATATGAAGCGAGCGCAGGTAAAACTTGAATAATATCCGGCTGGGTTTCTCCAATAGTAAGGGTGTTACCAAAACTATCCTTAAAATCAATAATACCCAGAGCTTTCCTAAATATTTCGGTATCAGCGGTGTATTTTCCTTCAACAACAAATTGAAACTCTTTGACCGACGGCAATGCTACCAGCAAATCAATTTCCGCCGGGCGTTTTCCCCTAAACTGATTGCTGACATGCACATTCTCATCGCCGAAAACATCCTTTAATTCGCTAATCTTTTCATCCTGCCAAGCATAACCGGCTTCGCCCACTAAACCAAGTGCTGCCCGCGTAGTTTGCCGCGGCGGAAGATTATGAGTTTTCCGTTCGGTATCATTATAGAGAGATAAAATGAATTGTTTTTCGCAACCGTTTCGCAAGAATAAAGACAAGGATTTTTTACTGAATTTCGGCATTTGAGATTTTGCGATTATATTATTTTAAGATTAAGTTAAACACGGATTTAAAGATTTTGTTTCAGACATGATCCTGCGCTTGATTATAACCGATTCTTAAATTTTTTGGTAACAACTTCTGGAAATAAGCAAAACTTGCCAACACAAGCTATTTCGCTTTCAAAATATACCATGTCGAACGTGCTTTACCATGCTGTTCGATAAAATTATCGTGCACAAGCTCGCGCAAGCGGACTTTCAGAGTGTTTCGGTTAATGTCAGTTAATGCTTCCAGTTCGGCAATGGTTAAACGCTCGTGTTCTTTTAAAAGGGCGAGAATTTCGCTCGATGCTTTCGGCAGAATCTGCGTGATGATTTTTTCGCGCTCCAATTTTGTCGAGAGTTTATCTTTTTGTTTTCTTAGACATTTCAGAAAAAACAGACACCATTTTTCCCAATCGGCTTT
>CAYUGW010000557.1:0-3268 GCA_964444245.1 uncultured Blastocatellaceae bacterium
TCAACGAGATGAACGCTGTTTTTCGTTTTCGGTTTAACTGCGATTGCTTTCATAATTTTAATCAATAAATTTAATTATTGGACTTTGCGATTGAATTTTCACTTCTCCCCAACCGCCTGAAATGTTATAGAAATCATTTTCATAAAAAAATGAATCAATATTTCCAAAATCAACTTCATTATTTGCATCAATACTCGGACATATATTTACTTCAACCCAAACAATGTTTTCTATTTTCGGAAAACTTATTATTGCTTTTTTATAACAATATACTTCGTTTGGTTTTGGCTTGGAATATAGTTGATGTTTTTCTATCAGAACAACGTCTACTAAAAACTCCGCTAAAATTTCAGAAGTTCTTATATTCAGTACAAAACTATCTTCTAAATAAACATTCTCAAATCCTTGAAAACTCGGGTATTCTATCTTAATTATTTTGATAAAAACTTATTTACTCCTTTTTTGAATTTTCCGTCGGAAAACGAAAATTATGCGTCGTTTGCAAATCTATGCCGCTTTCTTCGTGTCCGTATTTTCCTAGTTGCTGCAAGATTTTTCCCATCAAACCCGTCCAGCCGGTTTGATGGCTTGCGCCTAACCCGCAGCCGCGGTCGCCGTGGAAATATTCGTAGAACAAAATATAATCCCGAAAATGTTCGTCGGTTTGAAATTTTTCCGCTTTGCCGAAAACGGCGCGGTTTCCGTCTTCGTCTTTCAGGAAAATGCGCGTCAGACGGTTTTCGAGTTCCTGCGAAACTTCCCAGAGGGAAAGCATATTTTCCGATCCGGTCGGAAATTCGACCTTGAAGCTGTCGCCGAAATAATAATCGAATTTTTGCAGAGATTCGATCAGCAAATAATTCATCGGAAACCAGACCGGACCGCGCCAGTTCGAATTTCCGCCGAACATTCCCGAACGCGATTCGCCCGGTTCGTATTCGACCGTGTGGCGCGTGCCGTTTATTTCAAAAACATACGGATTCGCTTTGTGAAAACGCGAAAGCGCGCGGATGCCGTAATCGGATAAAAATTCGTTTTCCGAAAGCATTACCTGCAGAATGCGCCGCAGACGTTCGGGATTGACGATTGCCAGAAGCCGGCGATTGTTTGCGCCCGTTGCCTGCAAACAAGCGATGTCTTCGATCAAATCGGGGCGATTTTCCAAAAACCAATCGGTGCGTTTTTTGAAATCCGGCAAATCTTCGAGCCACGCATCTTCCAGAGTTTCGACGGCAAAAAGCGGAATCAAACCGACCATCGAGCGCACCTTCAGAGGAATATTCCGCTCGTGCGGCAGATGCAGTACGTCGTAATAAAAACCGTCGCGCTCGCTCCAGAGATTTGTATTTTCTTCTCCGACGTTGTTCATCGCGTCGGATATAAAGATAAAATGCTCGAAAAATTTGCTGGCAACGTCTTCGTAAGCCTTATCGGTTTTCGCCAGTTCCAGCGCGATTGCCAGCATATTCAGGCAAAACATCGCCATCCACGAAGTTCCGTCCGATTGTTCGAGCTTTCCGCCCGACGGCAAATCCGCGCTGCGGTCGAAAACGCCGATATTGTCCAAACCCAGAAAACCGCCCTCGAAAACATTGTTGCCTTCTTCGTCTTTGCGGTTGACCCACCACGTAAAATTCAGCAGCAATTTATGAAAAATCTTCTGCAAAAATGCGTGATCGCCTTTGCCTTTGCGCTTTTTTTCGATTTGATAAACGCGAAGTGCCGCCCACGCGTGAACCGGCGGATTGACATCGCCGAACGCCCATTCATACGCGGGAATCTGTCCGTTCGGATGCATATACCATTCGCGCAGAAGCAGAATCAATTGCCGTTTGGCAAATTCCGCATCAATCAGCGCGAGCGGTATGCAGTGAAACGCCAGATCCCACGCGGCATACCACGGATATTCCCATTTGTCCGGCATCGAAACAACTTCGTCGTTATAGAGATGCGTCCATTCGCTGTTTCTGCCTTTCAGACGTTTGCGCGGCGGTTTCGGAAATTTCTCGTCGCCTTCGAGCCAGTCCGTAACGACATAATGATAAAACTGCTTTGACCAGAGCATTCCCGCCAGCGATTGGCGCATCACGTTTTGCGCGTCATCGCTCAGATTATCGGGAATTACGGATGCGTAAAATTCGTCGGCTTCAGAAATTCTTTTACTAAAAATGCGTTCGCAATTTTCGATAAATTCAGCGGAATTTTTAAACTGCTCACCGCTCACCGCTGACTGCTGACTGCAAAGACGCAAATAAATCGTTTCGCTTTTTCCGGGCGCGATCTCGAAATAATAATGAGCGGCGGCTTTTGTGCCTTTGTTTTCAGCATTTACCGCGTCTTCCCGGTTATTGACAACAAAATCGTTGATGCCGTCTTTGGTAAACGCCGAATGATTTTCCGATTTGTAAAGTTTTTGAAAATTCGTTTCGTTTTCGGTAAAAAGCAAATTTTTTGAATCGGCGCAGACGAGCCGGTATTCGCCGAGCGTTTCTTCGGAAAGTTTGATAAACGAAAGATTTTCCGCACCGGATTCCGCTTTTTCAAGCAGAGGTTTATCCGCATTTTCAAACCACGACCACGTATTGCGAAACCAGACGGTCGGCAAAAGATGAAGCGGCGCGCTTTTTTCTCCGCGATTATGCGCGGTGATTTTTATACACAAATCATCCGCGTCCGCCTTTGCGTATTCGATAAAAACGTCGAAATATTTATTTTCATCGAAAACGCCCGTATCTATCAATTCGTATTCGGGCTGAGATTTATCGCGCCGCTTGTTTTCTTCTCTCAGCTTTTTGTAGGGAAATGCGTCTTGCGGATATTTATACAAAAACTTCATAAAGGAATGCGTCGGCGTATTATCCAGATAATAATAATATTCCTTTACATCTTCGGCGTGATTTCCCTCATTGCCGTTTAAACCGAAAAGTCTTTCTTTCAAAAAAGCATCTTTTCCGTTCCAGAGCGAAAGCGCAAAGCATATTCTTTGTTTGCGGTCGCAGATTCCGGCGATTCCGTCTTCGTTCCAGCGAAAGGCTTTGGCGAGAGCGTGTTCAAACGGGAAATAATCCCACGCTGCCCCGTCTGCCGAGTAATCTTCGCGCACCGTTCCCCAGGCGCGTTCGCTGACGTAACAACCCCATTGTTTCCAATCTTTTTCGTGTTTTCGGGCTTCTTCCAGACGCTTTTCTTCTGCTTTCACGTGACTATCTCCTTAAACTTTTTATCTTATAAGAATAATGGAATTTTATTTATCTTGCGACTATCTCGC
>CAYUGW010000558.1:0-3263 GCA_964444245.1 uncultured Blastocatellaceae bacterium
CGATTCGCGCCTTGTCCGCGTTCGGTCCGATGACTGCGATTGATTTGATTTTCTTTGAATCAATCGGCAAAACTTCCTTTTCATTTTTGAGCAGAACAACTCCGGCAGTTGCCGCATCTCTCGTAATTTTCCGATGTTCGGGCGTATCAATCGCGCCGTTTCGGGCGGACTTCCCGTCCATAATTCCCGATAAAAACTTTACGCGCAAAAGCCTTCGCACCATTTCATTAATTTGCGTTTCGCTGATTTCTTTGGCGACGAGAGCTTTTTTAACATTTTCGGGATTTAGGTGAATATTGGTCGGCATTTCCAGATCGAGTCCGGCATTTATCGTCGGCACGGTCGAATGAACCGCGCCCCAATCGGACATCACGAGTCCTTGAAAATTCCATTTTTGTTTCAAAATTTCCGTCAGCAGATTTTTGTTTTCCGATGCGTAAAAACCGTTTAATTTATTATAAGAAGACATCACCGCAAACACCTCTGCGTCCTCGACCGCCGCCCGAAAAGGCGGAAAATAGATCTCGTTCAAAGTGCGGTCGTCAACTAAAGAATCAAGCGTTTTGCGGTCAATTTCCTGATTGTTGGCGGCAAAATGTTTGATAGTCGCAATGACGTTTTCAGATTGAATTCCTTTAATGTAATTTACGCCCATTATCGCTGCCAGAAAAGGGTCTTCTCCGTAACTTTCAAAATTCCGTCCGGCGTGTGGAACTCTCTGAACATCCGTCGCCGGACCGAGCAAAACATTGAATTTTTTCGCTTTTGCTTCCCGCGCAATCGATTGACCGACGGCGTAAATCAGCTTCGGATCGAACGTCGAAGCGAGAGCCATTCCCGAGGGAAACGAAGTCGCCGGAGCGATGCGAACTCCGGCAGGTCCGTCCGTCATATTAAGCGCAGGAATTCCGAGCCTTTTGACCCCGACCGTTTCAAAACCGATTCCGGCAATCAGAGAGATTTTTTCATCAAGCGTTAATTGTTTGAGCAGATTTTCGACTTTTGTTTCGATCTCTGAATTCGTTTTTTGCGAATAAAATGTTGAAGGAATAGCCAAATTTATCAGCAGAAAAACAACCGAAAATAATAAAACTCTTTTATATCGTTTCATTTAAAGGTTCTCCGAATTTCCTAAGTTTTGGTCAAAGCCCGAGTTTATAAAATATCAGTAATGAAATTCCTGGTAATTTTGAAAAAGATTCTACCACATTTTGCCGACTTTGTTGTATAACATTACAAAAGTATTATAAAATCGCAAAATCCAAAACAAAAATAATTTGTCAACAATTAAATTTAGGAGAAAAATTTTGAAAATTTTAAATCATCAACGAGTCGTTTTGCTTGTGTCTTTATTTATCTTTGTATTTTTTGTTTTTACGTCGAACAAAAATATTTCCGCGCAGGTTTTAGGCGATCCGATTGATGTCGGTCAGGATTTCCAGAAAATGGAAAATGTCTATTTTATCGGAAGCCGCATTGCGGATTTTGATGCGGAAAAAGGCACGGGAAATCTGGTTTGGGACAGATATTTGCGAAACACGACGCTTTCATTTAATAAAATTGACGGCACTTTGGGAAAAGGCAAGGGAACGGAATTTCCCGGCACGGAATACGACGAAAATCCGTCTTTGCCGTTTTCGATCTCATTTATTTCTCCGCGCACAGTTCGCCTTCGTTTCAATTCGCGCCTAGCGAATTTCGACGATAATCAATCATTAATGCTCGACGGCAAATTGCCGAAAGATAAATCCTGGAAGGTTTCAAATAGCGAAAATGAAATCACTTATACGAGCGAATTCGGAAAAGTAAAAATTATAAAAAATCCGTGGCACATCGAATTTTACGACAAAAACGGAAAACTTTTAACGCGAACGCAAAATATTGGTGATCCCAAAACATATCTAACGCCGATTCCGTTTTCGTTCGTTCGCCGCGCAAGCGATCTGAGCCGCCGTTTTGCCGCAACTTTTGAACTCCAGCACGACGAAAAAATCTTCGGCACGGGCGAATCTTTTACGCGACTCAATAAACGCGGGCAGAAAATCAACGCTTTTACGCGCGACGGAATGGGCGCGCAAGGGCAATTGATGTATAAACCGATTCCGTTTTTTTTGAGCAGCAACGGTTACGGAATGTTCGTTCACACGAGTGCGCCGGTAACTTTTGATTTCGGACAATTTTACGACGCGCACAACGTAATTTATTCCGCTGACGACGAGCTTGATCTATTTGTTTCACTTGGCGAACCGAAGGAAATTTTGTCGGAATACACGAATTTAACGGGAAAAAGTCCCGTTCCGCCGCTCTGGTCGTTCGGTTTTTGGATGAGCCGGATCACTTATAAATCCGAACAGGAAGTGCGCGATGTCGCCGCAAAACTTCGTCAATATAAAATTCCTTCGGATGTCATTCATCTCGACACGGGCTGGTTTGAAACCGATTGGCGCAGTAATTACGAATTTTCAAAATCGCGTTTTCAAAATCCGCAGAAAATGATTTCGGATTTGAAAGCTCAAGGTTTTAAAGTCTCTTTGTGGCAATACACATATTTCACGCCGAAAAACGAGCTTTACAAAGAAATAGTCGAAAAGGGGTTTGCGGTGAAAAATGAAAGCGGAAAACAGCCTTTTGAAGACGCGGTTTTGGATATGAGCAATCCGGCGGCGGTCAAATGGTATCAGGGAAAACTCGCTAAACTTTTGAAAATGGGAGTCGGTGCGATTAAGGTTGATTTCGGCGAGAGTGCGCCGGTCAGCGGAATTTATTCTTCGGGTAAATCAGGACTTTACGAACATAATCTGTACCCGCTTCGCTATAACAAAGCGGTCGCAGAAATTACCGAGCAGACGACCGGAGATTCGATAATCTGGGCGCGAAGCGCGTGGGCGGGAAGCCAGCGTTATCCGCTTCATTGGGGCGGCGACGCGGAAAATACCGATTCGGCGATGGCGGCGCAACTGCGCGGCGGTTTGTCGTTCGGGCTTTCGGGGTTTACATTTTGGAGCCACGACGCGGGCGGATTTGTTGATCGTGCGCCGAGAGATTTGTATCGCCGCTGGATGGCGTTCGGCGTTTTGACTTCGCACACCAGATCACACGGTGCGCCGCCGCGTGAACCTTGGGAATATGATGAAGATTTGACGGAAGATTTTCGCCGCGCTTTGAATCTGAGATATTCTTTAATGCCTTATATTTACGCGCAGGCAAAAGATTCTGCCGCGAAAGGTTTTCCGATGCTGAGGACTTTGTTTTTTGAATTTCCG
>CAYUGW010000559.1:0-3260 GCA_964444245.1 uncultured Blastocatellaceae bacterium
CAATAAACGGTCGCCGTTTCGAGATGCGTCTGCGGTTCGCCTCTTGAAATTAAAACCAACTTTTGCCATTCGTTTTTTGCCGCTTCGTAATCGCCTAGTTCGGCTCGGAGTTCTCCGGCGCGGGTTCGGTTTTGAAAGGAAACGGGCAGAAATTCGGCTTGTTTGTGCGTGATTTCAGCCGATTCCTGCAAAAATTTCCGGTCGGTTTGTCCGAATGAACGCGTAAAATTTATCAGGCGTTCGGAAAACTCCGAATTGTTCGGATATAAAAGATTCAGTTCACGATAAGCGGCGACCGATTGTTCAAAATTTGAAAGATGCGCGGCGGCATCGGCGCGGAAAAGTTTGTAAGGCAGAGTTTCGATTGAATTATTATCTTTAGTTTTTTCAGCGGCTTGCAATAAATGTGCGCGAAGTTTGCCGCGTTTTGATAGATCGTTTAAAAATTCCTTGCGGATTTCCGGCATTTCAAAATAATACTCAGCAGTTAGTTTTCGCCATTCTTCCGGTTGTTTTGTCGCCTGATAATATTTCAAAAGTCCGGCGACAAAGTTTTGATTATGCGGAAATCTTTTGTGTGCTTTTTGGTAAAGCGCGAAATATAATTTGCCTTCAAAACTTTCGGGATTTGCCAAAACATTCGAATCAATAAACGTCCAGAGATATTCCTGCGTTTCCGTATCGCTGAATTTTCCGATCAGTTCGTGCGACAATTCGCCGAATTCCGCCTTGCGCTGATTTTTGATATACCAGCGCGCCAATTTATCGCGCCAGGTTTTATTTTGAAATTTGGCAATCGCGTTTTTGTAAACCTCGAGCTGTTTATCGGTAAAATTCGTCTGCGTGAGCCAATTCAGAAAATCTTCGTAAAGCATCGGTTCATCGGAATATTTTTGGATTTCATTTGTATAAAGCGCGAGAATTTCCGGCGATTTTTTCTCTTTGGCAAGCGATGCGACAAAGCGATTCAAAACTTGCCTGTAAGATATTTTCGGTTCTTTTTTTGAAATAAAATCCGTAAAAATTTTCGGCGGCGAATAATAAATGTCTGAAGTTTCGTCCGTTTCAGATGGAATATTTATTCCTCTGTTCGATTCGGAAATATCAGCATTATCTTCTGCCAAATTAACAATTAAAGAAGTATTTGAATCGCGCCGCGAGCCGAGGGCATCAAGAATTTTCTGATAAATTTCGCGTTCTTTTTCCGCATTTCCGGCGGCGATGAAAGCATCGGCGAGTTTGAGCGCGGCAAGCGGAAATTCGGCTGAATCCTTGAATTTTTCCTCAAATTCGGCAAGCGTTTTTTCGGCGATTTCAAAATCCTTTTCCGCCGTGTAAAGCCTGATAATATCGAGATACATCTGCGCGAGTTCCGCCCGTTGCGGAAATTCCTGTTTGAATTCCGAAAAAATGCGGTAAGCGGCGGCGCGGTTGAAAAGTTTGACGGCTGATTTTTCCTTGTTTTGGAGTTCTTTGCCCGGATTTTCATTGGCAAAAATCAAAGACAAAATCCCGTTCGTAATTCCCGGATTCGTATCGGACGCGGCAATATCACGGTAAAAATCCAGATTTCCTCTGGTCAGCGCGATGCGTTCATTTTCCGAATCGCAGAGCAGCGCGAAAAGCTGGTAAAGAATTTTGGCACGAAGTTCGCCGTTCGGTTTGGCTTCCTCTTTTAAGAAAAGCGTGTAGAGAAAACGCGAGGCTAAATCGGCGTTTCCTTCGGAAATCAGTTGCAGCGAAATTGTCAGAAGTTCGTCCGCACTCCAATCGAGTTTCTTTTCGTTTTTCGCTTTTTCAAGCTGCAAAATCACATTTTCGGTAGAATCGCCGTCGTATTTCAAAAAATGAATCAGGCGAATCGCCGCGTGGAAATCCGCCGGATTTTGCCGGAATTTTTTGTTCAGTTCATTTCCGTAAATTCTAAAGCGATTGTTTTCATAAAGAAATGAATAAAATTCTTCGGTTAATTCAGGCGACCAATTCGGCTCAAATGCTGCAAAATAAATATTTTCGGCTTCACGGTTTTTCTTTTGCGAAATTAAAACCGAAACTTCCTTTTGGAGAAAATATTCTTTTTTTTCGGGGAATTTCGCTCTGGTTTCGCGGAAAAATTTCAAGGCTTCTTCAAAGTTTTTTTCTTCGATCAATTTATCGGCGTATTGTTCGAGAATCGAAAATGCGGATTCGTCCTTCTCAATAAATTCTTTGTAAAAATCGGCTTTCAGATATTTTTCCAGTCGGTGAGTTTTAGCAAGATTTATCAAAAGCGAAAAATACTCGCCGCGCATGTCCGGTGGCGCGAGTTCGAGCATTTTACTGAAAACTTCGGCTTGTTTTTCAAATGCGCCGCGCCGGTTGTAAAATGCGGCTAATTCGTTAAGTGCAATGAGTTTATCGTTTTGCAATTCGACGAATTTGTTTAAATTGTTTTCGGCTTCATCAAATTTTTCAAGTTTTTCATTTATTCCGGCAAGTTTAAGATAAATTTTCGGCTCGGCAGGGAATTTTTCAGAAACTTTTGCCAGACGCTCAAATGCTTCGGCGGTCGGAAACGGGACGATTGCATTTGCGCCGAAAAATTCCGTACGCGTATAGAGCGCGGCTTCAATTGCCGAATCTATTTCGTCTGCGGCGTTTTCTTCGGAGGGTTTTGTTTGAAGTGAATTTACGGAAAGAAAAATTAAACCGGCGCAAAATGCGATGAGCAAAATAATTGTGAAATTTTTTAGTTTTGATTTAAGCATTTAGTAAATCTCCAAACTCACTTCTTCGGTTGATAAATTATGCGCAAAATCTACTGCCGTAACGGTTAAAACATATTTTCCGGGCGCAAGATTCTTCGGGATATTTAGTTTTCCGACATTCGCTTTTTCTGCGTCCGACCAGAAAAGCTGAACGGGTTTTGCGCCGTAGAATTTTGCGGTCAGCCGCGCCGTGTCGCTGTCGGATGAAACCTTGAGTTTAATTTCATCTCCGGCGCGGAATTGTTTTTTCGGCAGATTGATCTTTACTTTCGGTGCGCGGCTGTCAACAACGAATGTTTTCTTTTCTTCAAAGCCGTTTCCGTTTTTGTCGGTCAAAAGCAGACGGCAAGTATAAGTGCCGTCGGTCATCCAAACCGGCGCGAAAAATCTGCCTTCCCAAACGCCTTCTTCAGGCAAAAAACGAAGCGGCAGAGTTTCGCCGAACGGCAACACGGCAAAGACATTTTCGATTGATTCGTCCGTTTTGACGCGAATTACCGGATCGCCGGGCTG
>CAYUGW010000560.1:0-3259 GCA_964444245.1 uncultured Blastocatellaceae bacterium
CAGTGCTTTTGACCTGTGCGCCGTTTTGTTCGAGAAAAAGCTGCAAAACTTCGCGGGAATCCGGTTCGTCTTCAACGATCAAAACCTTTACGCCTTCAAGCAGTTTTCTTTCTTTCGGTTTTACTTGCGAAGCAATTTTTGTAACGCTTTTATCAGAAACCAATAACGGCAGTTTTATCGTGAATGTCGAACCGTGTCCGATTCCGGCACTTTCCGCCTGAATCGTGCCTTGATGTTTTTCAACCAGAATTTTGGCGATTGACAAACCCAAACCCAAACCGCCTTTGTCGCCCGAAGCCTCGTCGCCTTGTCTGAACTGGCGAAAAATATTCGGTAAAGATTTTTCGCCGATTCCCTGTCCGGTATCCGTAACTTTTATTGTAACTTCGCTGCCCTCAACGATTGTTTCGATTTCGATTTTTCCGCCGTCGGGTGTGAATTTCAGAGCGTTTGATAGAAGATTTGAAATAACTTGTTGAAGCCGGATCGTGTCGCCGAAAACTCTTATTTCTTCCGTGTCTGATTTTATTTTGATTTCGATATTCTTGGAATCCGCCGACGGTTTTTGCAGATTATGGACGGTTTTTATAACTTCAAAAAGATTTATTTCACGAAATTCCAGTTTTAATCTGCCGGACGCGACACGCGAAGAGTCAAGTAAATCATCGAGCAGTTTGGCTTGCGAACGCGCACTTTTTTCGATGGTTTCGAGAGCTTTTTTTCGTGTTTCCGCGTCCAATTCCTTATTCAGCAAAATTTTCGTCCAGCCTAAGATTGCATTCAGCGGCGAACGCAATTCGTGCGAAACGACCGCCAAAAAGAAATCTTTGGCGCGATTGGCTTCTTCGGCTTCGTCGCGGGCTTTTTTCTCCCGCGCATAAACCTTTGATAATTCTTCGCTGGCAAGTTTTTTATCGGTAATCATTTGTACCACGCCCATCATATTTTTCGGAGTTCCTTCTTCGTCGAGAAAAGTTTTCCCGCGAGCCGAAATCCAATGAATATTTCCGTTTGAATAGACAACGCGATATTCGGATTTATATTCCTTTCCGTATTTTTGCGATTCCAGCAGGTCTTGTTCGACATGCGGACGATCATCGGGATGCAGGATTTCTAAAAAAGAACTGAGCTTCATCGGTTTATTTGCCGGAACTTCAAATAATTCGTTGCATTTCGGGGTTGAATGAATTTTATTTTCAATCAAATCCCAATACCACAAACCGATTTCCGCATTTTCCGCCGCAAATAATAATTGTTCGCTTTTCTCTTTGTAAAATGTGATTTCTCTTTCGCGGGAAGTAACCTCATTGGCACAAAAAAATAATTGTTTTAATCGGTTTTCGCTATCTGATAAAGGATATATGTAGAGTTCGATGACTATTTTTTCATTTGAACTTATTCGGAAATCAAGCAGAACTTTTTCTTTTTTTCCTTTTTTGGCTTCGGCAATCGCTTCGATTAAAATCAGCGAAGTATGTTCCGAAGATTGCCAAAAAACCGTTTCCGAAAATAATTGTCCGACAAGAACTTCAGGATTAACATCGGCTTTTTCAAATACATTTCCGTATAAACTTAAAACGGTTCCTTCCGGGCTTAGCGTCCCGAAAAAAGAAAAAACATCGAGAAAAATGTTACGTGTCTGATTTTCGGAAATAAAATCTACTTCATTTTCCTGCATCATAAGGCTTTACCTATCAAAAAATTATTTCGTGCTTTTAAAAATATATTAACATCAGACGAAAAATTTATCAGCGAGGTTTGAAAAAAACTTATTTGAAAAAATAAAACCTCGCTCCATAAAACGGTAACGAGGTTTTAATAAAAGAATTGTTTAATCCAAAATCTTACTATTTAAAAGTTGCTGATCAATTAAATAATTTGTTTAGTTAAACTACTCTTCTGCCGCTGACAAGTCTGATTACTAAAACGACCACGGCTAAAAGCAGCAGAATATGAATTAAACTGCCAATCGAAGCCGGACCTGCAACCATACCCAATAACCATAAAATCACCAAGATAACTATAATTGTTTCTAACATTTTTTTTCTCCCTTTCCAAAAATTTAAGTTAATGTTTATCTATTTGCTTTTTCAGCACCTATGCATTTGCTATAACCAATTTTCGTGCCACAAAAAATAAGTGGTGCAAAATCAACAGTTTACATAATTTCTTCTTAATTTTGAAAAATCACAGAATATCGAACTAGTATTAAATTGATACAGAGAACAGAAATCTTTTAAATGCCGATTTCGGGTATTAAAACCCATTTATTTGAACAGTAAATTTGAACAAAAGTTATTTATTTCAAATTGGCGAAATGATTGAATAATAAAATTCAAGGTGTATTAAAATGTTACAAATAGCCAAATCAGAAAAACATTCGTCGGTATAGAGAATGACTAAACAAAACAAAACAAAGGGATTACTTATTATTGGCACACTCATTGCGATAGCATAACTCCAGCAGTATTAGTTTGATTTTAAAGATGGAGAAATGAAAATGAGTAATAATGAGTCGGCTGTAAAACAAGCCAAAGAAAATATGATTGAAATCGGTCAAGAAGCCAAGGCTAATATCAGTAACCAGACAGAAGAAACCTTGAATAAGCTAAAAGAAACAATCGAGGAGCAAAAAAATAATATTCAGGAAAAAACACAATTTGTAAAAGAAAAAGTTTCTGAAAATCTTTCGGGAGTTGCTGATACGGTACATAAAAAATCCGATCAAACGCAGGAGTTTTTAGATAAGAAAACAGATGAAATAAACAAATTAGCTCATCGGACCATTGAAAAAGCCGGTGAATTGGGACATCGGGCAGGTGACGTTTTGAATTCCTCCTCGGAGTATGTGAAAAATTTCGACATTGAAGAAACACGTCAACAAGTTAAGAAAACAATTCAACAAAATCCGGGGAGATCACTTGTAGTTGCAGGAGTATTTGGATTGCTAATCGGTTTATTGATAGGCAGAACTAATAAATCATAATAACTTTGTCTATCAATTGATCGGGGAGCGTGAACAGCAGGGAAGAGGTGAGTTAAGGGGGCTTGCCTCTTTCTTTGCATAAATTTTTGTTTTTTTGAATTCATTCGAATTTTGTTATACTTACAAAAAAATCTCTAAGAGAAAATTTTAAAGTTACTAACGGTGAGAAGATAAAGATAAATATGCTGAATAAGGCTCTGGTAATTGATGATGATACCGCTACATTGGAATTGATGGAATTTCAATTGGAAGCCGAAGGTTTTCAGGTGAAAA
>CAYUGW010000561.1:0-3254 GCA_964444245.1 uncultured Blastocatellaceae bacterium
ATGACCGCCGGAGTTCCCGCTTCGAAAGCGAGTTTTCAACCGCCGACTCTGACTTCGGAACGCGATTCTGCGCCGAAATCGTAAAATTCGTTTATCGGAAGCTTTTGAAAAATTTACTCTCCTGCCTTCTTTTTCAACATTTTAATAACTGCATCGGAAAGCCAAAGTCCTTCACTTTGAACTTTTTCCAATGTTTCGGAAACCGATAAAATCAAGTTTTTCTGCTTGGCTGAAATAAGCAAACCGCCGGTTCCGATAAAAGGAATCTTCAAAGTTCCGGCGCATTTTCTGGCAGCGTGATCGTCAAGAATTACACCTGCGTTCGGAGTTTCTAAAGCCAGACTTAACGCTTCGGTTTCGCCTTTTCCGAGATTATATTTTTCTATTTCTTCATTTATCGAATTTAGTGAAACTCTTGTTGCCCAGGTAAGAAACGGAAGTTTTTGTTTTGCAAGGTCGTCATTGCCGCCGGCTAAAACTTCTTGCCAAACGGCTTCGGGAATGAGAATTTCGTCAAATAATTCGGATAGAATCTGTTCCAAGTCGCTTTTGAGCAGAATAATAAGCGGCGAAGAATCGGCAATTATCGTTTTAGTCAAGACTTATTTCCTCATCCAAATCTTCCTCTGTATATTGCCAAGCCGACACGCGATATTTCGATAAAACATTGAGAAACGCAGCACGCGAAATCGAGAGAATTTCCGCCGCTTTGCCTTGCGAGATCACGCCCATTTCAAACCATTTAACAACCGCCGCTGTCAATAATTCCCGTTCTATTTCAGCTTGATTTTTTCCTAAAGCTATTAAAGCCGATTCAGGTATGTCTATTGAAACCGTATTCATATTTTTATTTTGCACTAATCCGAAGAAAAAACAAGAATTTCGCGTTTGAATTTCTTACATATTCTGACACAAGTTATAATCTTTCCTTTATCAAACTCTGGGAGAGATTTTTATTTTGCAACACGAACTTATTTTAATTCTCGATTTCGGCTCGCAATATACGCAGCTGATCGCGCGGCGCGTGCGTGAGCAGGGCGTTTATTGCGAGATCGTACCGTTTTTTTACGCGCTGGAAAAAATTATCGAAAAAAATCCGAAAGGCGTGATTCTTTCGGGCGGTCCGAATTCCGTTTATGAAGAGGACGCGCCGCAGGTTTCCGAAGATTTTTATGAAAAAATTGACGCGCCGATTCTTGGGATTTGCTACGGAATGCAATTGCTGGCAAAAGATCTGCGCGGCACGGTTTCGCCTTCGGATAAGCGCGAATACGGACACGCGAAATTAAAAGTTTTGAGCGGAAAGACCGAGCTTTTTAATGAACTCCCGTTTGAACTCGATGTTTGGATGAGCCACGGCGATCACGTAACGCGTTTGCCCGAAGGTTTTCATCAAACGGCAACGACGGGCGAAGTTATTACCGCAATTGAAAATGAAGAACAAAAAATCTACGCCGTGCAGTTTCACCCGGAAGTTTCGCATACGCCTTTGGGCAAAGAGGTTTTGCGCAATTTTTTGTTTAATATCTGCGAGTGCAAAGGCGATTGGACTTCAAAGCAGTTTATTGCCGAAGAGATCGAAAAAATCCGCGCAATCGTCGGCGAAACGGACAAAGTTGTTTGCGGACTTTCGGGCGGAGTTGATTCGACCGTTGCGGCAGTTCTTGTTCAACAGGCAATCGGTGAGCGGCAAACCTGCATTTTCGTCAATAACGGTTTGCTTCGCGCCGACGAATTCGAGCAGACCTTAAAAGTTTATAAAGACAATCTGCATTTAAATGTGATCGGCGTTGACGCGTCCGAAGATTTTTATGCTGTGCTGAAAGATGTCGTTGATCCCGAACTCAAACGCAAGGCGATCGGCGCGAAATTCATAGACATTTTCGACGCGGAAGCGAGCAGAATCGGCGACGTTAAATGGCTCGTGCAGGGAACGCTTTACCCGGACGTGATCGAATCCGTATCTTTGCGCGGAACAAGCGTTACGATAAAATCGCATCACAACGTCGGCGGTTTGCCGGAAAAAATGAACTTGAAATTGATCGAACCGCTCAGAGAATTATTTAAAGATGAAGTGCGCACTATCGGAAAAGATTTAGGAATTCCCGATGAGATTCTGCAAAGACATCCGTTTCCCGGTCCGGGTTTAGGCGTAAGAATCCTGGGCGACATCACGCCCGAAAAGGTAGAATTACTGCAAAAAGCCGACAAAATCTTTATCGAAGAACTGCATAATTTCAAGTTGTATAAGGAAGTCTGGCAAGCCTTCGCCGTGCTGCTTCCGATTCAATCGGTCGGCGTAATGGGCGATTTTCGCACTTACGAACGCGCCGTCGCACTTCGCGCCGTTACGTCAACCGACGGAATGACGGCAGATTGGGCGCGTCTGCCGCATGAATTTTTGCAAGCCGTTTCAAGCCGAATCACTTCGGAAATCAGAGGAATCAACCGCGTCGTTTACGATATTTCATCAAAACCGCCAAGCACGATTGAATGGGAATGATTCGATTTTGGATTTCGGATTGACGAAAATCTTGACATAAATAAAATTTGACGGAAAATAGATTTATGACTGAAGAAAAAGCAATTTTAGCGCAGATCGAGCAACTTCCCGAACAATTGAAACAGGAAGTTTTGCATTACGCCGAATTTCTGCAAAAGAAATACGCTGCACAAAAGCAGAAAAATAGGAATCGCAGAGCCGGAAGCGCGAAAGGAAAATATATACTCGCTCCCGATTTTGACGAGCCGCTTGAGGATTTCAAGGAGTATATGTAATGCGATATCTCATTGATACTCACGTTTTTCTGTGGTTTGTTTCTAACGCCAAAGAATTAAGCAAAACCGCGAAAAAAACGATAGAAGACGGCAACAATGAAATTTTCATCAGCATTGCTTCACTTTGGGAAATTTCCATTAAAACTTCTCTCGGAAAACTTTCCATCAAAGGAAAATACGAATCTGTAATAGATGATTTAAATGATAATGCAATACAGATTTTACCGATAAATTTCGCTCATACGGTCGAGCAAAATCGCTTGCCGTTTCATCACCGCGATCCGTTTGATCGAATTATAATTTCACAAGCTATTGTTGAAAATTTGAACTTTATAAGTATTGATGCGGCTTTTGATAATTATTTAATAGGAAGATCAATCAAAAGAATCTGGTAAAAGTTTCAGCGTTTACGATATTTCATCAAAACCGTCAAGCACGATTGAATGGGAATGATTCGATTTCAGATTTAGGATTTA
>CAYUGW010000562.1:0-3248 GCA_964444245.1 uncultured Blastocatellaceae bacterium
GAATATCTTTCATCGCGGCGAAGCGCGGCGAGTTTCGGTTCGGTTTTAAACCAGAGACACCACGCGCTTTTTTCCTCAAAAGCCGCACGGAAATAGTCGAAAGCCGAATCCGTTTCGCCGACGGCAACAAAAGCCATCGCCATAAAAAAAGGCGGAACATACGTTTGCGCGGCTTTATTTTTTAGTTCGGCGACCTGTTGCGCGGCTTCATCAAAACGTCCGGCGGCAGCGAGCGCGAAACAAAAACTGTAAACCGGCAAAGGCGACTCGCTCATTAATTCGACCGCTTTGCGTGATGCCCGAAGCGCTTCTTCAATTTCGCCGAGCTGGTGCAGAACATTGCCGAGCTGCAGATATCCCTGCGGAAAATCCGGATCAAACGCGATGATTTCGCGCGCCTTTTTTACCGATTCTTGATATTTTCCTGCCTGATAAGTTGTCCAAGCCGTCAGAGTTTTGGTTCTGAGCGATAAAGGATCGAGTTTTTCGGCAAGATACATTTCCGCGACACCTTCTTCAAACCGCTCAGTTCCGACCAGAAGCGAAGCCAGCCATTCGTGTCCGTGCGAATAATTCGGACTCAGTTCGATTGCGCGGCGGTAATTTTTTTCGGCTTCCGCCCAGTTGCGATTATTAGAATTGTAAATTCCGAGCGTCGCGTAGGCTTCGCCGAGTGATTCGTCAATTTCCAGAGCGCGGGTGGCGGCGGCGAAAACCTTCGGATAACTGATCATCGGCGGAATTAAGCCGTAAATCGCTGCCCAGGAGTAAAAATCGGCGATGCCGACAAAGGCGAGAGCGTAGTTTTTATCGAGTTCGACCGCTTTTTCAAAGGATTCCAGAGATTTCGGAAAAGCTTCGGGCGTGAATTGATTCCAGAAAAAGCGTCCGCGCATATAGGCTTCGAATGCCTTCGGATTATTCGTGCCGCGTTTAGCAAGCTGGCGACGTTCTTCGCCGGTCAATTTCGGCAGAAGCGATCTGGTAACGCGTTCGGAAATCGAATCTTCAAGCGTTAAAACATCAGTATATTTTTCGTCAAATCTTTCCGCCCAGCGCGTCGAATTTTCGCTGACGCTGAGCAATTGCACGGCAACGCGGATTCTATCCCGGACGCGCCGGATATTTCCATCGAGAACAAAATCAACACCGAGTTCGCGCCCGGCGGCAAATGAATCGGTTTCGTGATTTCCGAACGGCAAAACCGAGCTTGTCGGACGCACCAAAAAACGCCGGACGTTGGAAAGCCGCATCGTTAAAGCATCAGCCAGACCGATACTTAAATATTCGTCTTCCGAATCAAACGCGCTTTCCGAAATGAGGAATTTGAAGGGCAAAACGGCGATTGATTTTTCCGTTCGTGCCGTTGCCGTTTTATTTTGACTCGTAATGATCGGATTATTCGTTTTTTTCAATAATTCCAGATAGCGCGAATCTTTTCGCAATGCGTCTAATTTCGGCTCGGTACCGAACCAGATCATCCATTCATCGCGCTCTTCGATTGATTTTTCAAACCATTTAAAGGCATTGTCAATTTCGCCTAAAGCGGCGTAAGTCATTGCAATAAAATACGGTTTAACGTGTCCGTTGGCGACGGCGGCGAGCATTTCGTCCAGAATTTCCCTTGCTTTTTCAAACTGCGCATCCGCCACGAGCGCAAAGCACAGCATATATTTGGGCAGTGCCGAATTTTTCCAGTTTTTTACGCTTTCCGTTAAGCAATAAACGGCTTCCTCAATATTGCCGTTTTCGGTCAGCGCGTTGCCGAGATGCAGAAATCCTTGCGAAAAATTCGCCTGCATTTCGTTTGCCTGCCGCGCTTTGATAATTGCCTCGGGAAAATTCCGCGCTTGATAAAATGTGTATGAAGTCATCAATTTTGCCCGCGGCGAAAGCGGGTCGAGTTCTTCGGCGCGGATAATTTCGGAAACGGCTTTGTCGAAAATTCCCTGCGTCGAAAAGAAATTTGAATAGCATTCGTGCGCGAAATTATAATTCGGATTAAGTTCCAGAGCGCGTTTGATCAAAAGTTCGGCTTCCGTCCAATCCCAATCGTAAAGTAATGTGACAAAGGCAAGAATCGCAAATGCTTCGCCAAGATAATCGTCAACTTCGAGCGCACGCTCTGCCGCGTGTTTTGCCTGCGGATACGCTTTCCGGCACGCAGTTGCGCCGAAGATCGCCGACCAAACGTGAAAATCCGCAATCCCGACATAAGCGAGCGCGTATTCGGGATCGAGCCGAACCGCTTCCTCAAACGCTTCGATTGATTTGAGCAGAGATTCATCGGTAAATTGATTGGCAAAATATCGCCCGCGCAAATATGCTTGATACGCATCCGGTTTATTCGTGCCGCGTTTTTCGAGCCGGCGGCGTTCTTCGCCCGTCAGTTGCGGCAATAAAACCTTCGCGACTTTTTCCGAAATCAAATCTTCGAGTTCGAGAACGTCCGTAAAATTTTCGTCGAATTTTTCCGCCCAAATGGTTGCGCTTTCCGCCACATTTAAAAGCTGTACGGTAATGCGGATTCTTTCCCCGACGCGCCGGATATTGCCATCGAGAATAAAATCAACCCCGATCTTATTTCCCGCTTCAACCGGATTTTTTTCGGCAAACGGCAATACCGAACTCGTCGGACGGACAATCAGCCGCGACACGCCGCTCAGACGCGACACAAGCGCATCAGCCAGACCGATGCCTAAGAAAATATCGTCCGTATTTTTGGAATTTTCCGCGCCGATCATTCTAAAAGGCAGAATCGCTATTGCCTTTTTATCGCTTCGGGTTTTCGTACGGTCTTCGAGCCAAAAATTTTCGGCTTTGACCGGACGATTTTCCAGATAATTCGTAATATCTGCGGCAAAATCGGCGGCGGAATTGTAGCGTTCAGCCGGATTTTTGCGCAACGATTTTAAGACGATTTTATCCAAATCATCCGATTTCGGATTTTGGATTTCGGATTTTGGATTGCCTGTGTCAATCAATGAATTCGTGTTTCGGGAAATATATTCGAGCGTTGAAATTTGGGTTTCCGCATCGTTGTTTCGCGTCGAGGGACGCGACGGCATTTCTTCGCAGATGATCCGCGCGATTTCGTGCGGAACTTGCCGTTTTAATTTATACGGGCGATGTCCGGTCAGAATTTCGTAGAGAATAATTCCGAGGCTGTAAATGTCGGAAGCCGTTGAGATTTCATCGCCGGAAATCTGTTCGGGCGAAGCGTATTCGGGAGTCATCACGCGCATCGC
>CAYUGW010000563.1:0-3237 GCA_964444245.1 uncultured Blastocatellaceae bacterium
TTTACTACCTGTTTATGTGGTTTCAAGCCGAAAATCTTCGGATATATTTGCGGAGACTTAAATTCAAGCGACGGAGAAAGGAGATAAGGGAAACTTACCGGCAACCGGCATTGAGAGAAAATCAAATCGGTAAATCAAAACATTTAACAACGACCGCATGTTCAAAGAAATCGGCGGCAATTAGAGAGGTAAAATTTATGAAAAAATTATTCAGTCTGTTGGCAATTATTACAATTTTGGGATTTGCCGGAGTTTCTAATATTTCGGCACAGCTTGATCAAATCAAAAACAAGGCAAAGGAAACAACCGAACCGAAATCTGAATATCCGCAACATTTCTTTTTTACCACACCGCAAAAAGCTACCGATAAAATCCTGAGAGCAAAAGATTTAACGGCTTGCATTTTCGGCGATGGGGCGAATCCTTCAAACAAAAACGCCTTTAAAAAGGTTGTTCCGACGGTCGGCGGTGCGAAAGGTCGCGTGATTGATGCGGGTACTTGCGATGTCGTCGTATTGGTGATTAAAACGGCGGAGCAGGAAAAAAATCTGGAGAGAGATAATGCCGGATTTGCGGTTTATAAGATCGTCGGCGATGATCTGGAACTTTTATTCAAACCGCAAACGGACGATTATGTCGCGGTCGGCACGATGGATTTTGCTTCGAGCGATGTTTTGAAAAAAACTGATGTTCGCGCATGCGGCCATTCCGAACTCAGAAGCGCGTTTCGACCGAATCCGAATGTATGGAAAAATTGGCTTAATGAACTAATTACGACCGACAATATCGGCACAAGATCGCGGGAAGCTCTCGCTTTCGGCAGAAGCTGTGATATTTGGGTGATGAAACCCGATCTTTATGAAGCGTTTGTCAAAAAATACGGCAATAAATATCCGACATTTGATGTTTCGCCGGAAAACCCCGAATTAACCCGAAGAAAATAAAACTAGCGATTCGGGCAGAAGGCATAACTGAAAACGGTATTGACGGATGGTCATACGAAATTTAAAAGATTTTCGATTTTAACGGGTTTCTTATGTTTGCAGGGTTGTTCGTTCAATGCCTTCGGACAAAAAGAACCGGCGGAAATTATGAGATGATTTTCGATGTCGAAAACAAAGAATTTTTCCGTTTGCCGTTCAAAGCTGCGCCGTTTGCCGGAAAAAACCTCGCGCTTTTCGGCGATTGGGAAAATTACGGTTATTTAATTTACGGCGACGCGAATTCGCAGCAACAGCTACGGTTTTGAATCTGGCTGAGAGTTAACGCGCCGAGAACGAAAGTCGTCAACGGCGACATCAAAATTATCCGCGACAGCGACGGCAAACAAATCGCGCAAGCCTTTGACGAAACTTATCGCTTAACTCTCAATTCCGAATGGAAACGCTACGATTTTCTCTTTAACCATCCGCGAATCCGCACCGGAAAGAATGTTTCGGGCGGCGGAAATTTCTACGGCAAAGATTTGCTCTCGACGGACGGCAAATACACGCTGACTTTCGATTTGGACGGCAAACCTTACGCCAAATATAAATTTTCCGTCAAAGGCGGACAGATTCGGTTTCAAGACCGCCAAGTTTGCGGAAGCGGCGATCCTCTGACTTGAAGGCGGCGGTGCGGCTTTCTATTTGAAAAATTGTAAAAAGGAGATTTGAAACTATGAAATCCCGAAACATTTTTTCGTTCATTTTAGTCGGAATAGTCTTCTTTGTTTTGGTTTTAGGTTGCGGTTCAAGCCAAACCTGCACGGGAGAATTAACCGTTGAAGGCAAAACTTTTCGCGGCACCGACAAAGAAGCCGAGCAAGCTAAACGTAATACTTGCAGCAAATACTGCATCGAAGGCGATGCAGTATTTGATAAACTCTATCGCAAATGGCTCGAATCGCCGGAAAGCAAAAAAGTTCCTGACCGCAACAGCAAATGGGCGGCGCAGGCAGAGGATAAAGAATTAGGTGGTTTTGTCGAAAAATGCAAGCAAAAATGTTTACAGGCTGAACGCGAAGGAAAACAGAAGATTGATGTGAAATGTCAGTAATACTAAGGAGATAAACAGATGTTGAAAAAGAGACTTTTTTTGAGTTGGCTGATTTTAGCTTTGTTGGGGTTGGCTCAAACTCAAGTTTTGTTTGCCAAAACGAATGATAAATCTACAGAATTTTTTGATACTAAATTCCAAAATGATATTGAAAAAATCTTTCCCAAAATGACTGAAAGTAATAATTTAACTTTCGGCACGGGCAAACTTCTGCAAAATTTTTTGATGGAGCGGTTTATTTTCAATTTCGACAACGGAACTTTAATTTTAGAACAAGCCCGTGCAATGGATATTTCAAATGCTACTTCAAATGTTGAAGTAACGATGAAAGTCAAAAGTGCAAGCGGCAAAGAAATCGGCTCATTTTCATCTTTTGCCCAGCCGCCAAGAAGAAATAAATCCTGGTGGATGAGCGGATTTTCCCCAAAACAGGGAACTCCGCCCATGCTTAAAATTCTCGAAGCCGGAGAGTATTTTCTGGAATTTTCCGCTGAAGGAAAAGTCTTCGATAGTTTTCCTTTTTCGATTTCAACAATGGCGGGCAGAAACGGGGCAACTTGGTATTTAGTCAACGGGCTTTGGAATGATCACGCCATTATTGATAGTGAAGTCGAGTTTAAATTTAGTCTTTGGATGCGCGATATGCTGGTCGAAGCCGGGACACGCAATCAAGCATTCGGCAAATACTCTGCTCAAATTATCCGTGAAAAAGACAAAAAGGTTATTGGTTTAACAAATCATAACGAATCATCCACAATTGCTCCTCCACGCAAATGGACGCGTTACAACTTAACTTTCGTTAAAGAAATGGGCGGTAAAGTCGAAGTTGCCGATGTAACGGCGCAAGACGGAAATTATCACATCGAATTTATTCACGATGGAAAACTCTACGGCAAATATCCGTTCAGCGTAAAAGGCGGAAAACTTCAAGGTTTAACCGAATTTAAGCAAACAACGCTTCAAACCAGCGAAGGAATTATAACTTGGCTCAAACGAAATTAGATAGGAGGAAACAAATGAATTCAATGACAAAATGCGGACTTTTTTTACTGATTTTATTCGTTATTTCAACAGGTTTTGCTTATTCGCAAAGTGCATTGAGTGTCGTCAAGACAGGAATTCCGGTTCATTATCGCGGAAATATCGCGGTCGGCGATTCGATCATCGTTTATGGCACGGGAATTAATAACGGCGTTGACT
>CAYUGW010000564.1:0-3232 GCA_964444245.1 uncultured Blastocatellaceae bacterium
GAAAATTTTATCAAGGCTTTTATTTCGGGCGAAGATTTTCATAAAACGACCGCCGCGCAGGTTTTTAATGTCAAGCCGGAAGAAGTAACGAGCGAGCAGCGTTCGTTTGCCAAACGCCTCAATTTCGGCGTGGTTTACGGCATCGGCGCGCAAAGATTCGCGCTGATGACGGGCTTGACGCAAACCGAAGCGGAAAATGTGATGCGGCGATATTTTTCGACCTATCGCGGCTTGGACGCGTGGCTCAGAGATGCGGCGCGAAAAACGGTTGTTGACCGCACATCGAGAACGGCGACCGGCAGATTAATGCGTTTTCGCTTTGATGAAAACGACCGCCGCGCCGTATCGAGCGCACAGCGCAACGGCAAGAATTTTCCCATTCAAGGATCGAGTGCCGATATTCTTAAACGCGCACTTCGCCTGCTGCACGATAAGATCAGCGGCACTTCCGCAAAATTGGTCAATATCGTTCACGACGAAATCATCGTCGAAGCGGACGCTTCGGAAGCCGAAATGACGGCGAAAAGTCTGGAAAAAGCAATGTGCGACGCGGGCGAGGAATTTATCAAAAAAGTTCCCGTCAATGTTGATGTCAAGATTTCCGATGAATGGAGTAAATAAAGTTTAAAGGTGAAAAAGTGGAAAAGTGAAAAAGTTTACTCGAAAATCAGAGTTACTTTTTCACTTTTCCACTTTTAAACTTTTTCACCTTTAACTTGCCGAAGCTTCGGTTTGCTGGGGTTGGATATAGAGAATCCGCGCACAGCTTTCGCAGGTCATAATCTGAGTGCTGGTTTTCAGTTCGACCTGCATTTGCGGGCGAAGTGCCATAAAACACGCGCTGCACGAACCGTTGACAACTTCCGCCACGGCGATTCCGTCGCGGCTTCTCTGCGCCATCCGGTTATAGACCGAAGCGAGCTGCGGCGGAAGTGTTAAGAAAATCTCGTCGCGTTTTTGGGTTTCGGCTTCAAATTCCTGCCGGTGCGCGTCGAGTTCGCCGTCAAAGGTCTTGAGCGCCGAATCGCGGTTTGCTTCGAGCGAATTTACTTCTTCGGCGCGTTCTTCGAGAATCTTTTCTACTTCTTCGATTTCGGTCATTTTTTCCAAAACCTCGGTTTCGAGTTTGTTAACCTGTTTTTGAAGCGCATCGAGTTCGCGCATCGCGGTTTCGTATTGTTTTTGATCTTTTGCCGCTTGCAGGTTGCGGTTGGCGCGGTCAATGTAGGTTTTATTGGTTATGATTTGATTTTCGAGTTCGGCGCGGATGTTTCGCGCTTCGTCGCGTTTATTTTGCAGTTCGCGAATAGAAAAAGCGTGCTGTTCAAACTCTTGTTCAATACTAGCACGCCTTTCTTTTGCGGTTTCGATACTCTGTTTTAATTTGCGAATGTTGGTATCTGTTTTTTGCAGTTCTATTAACTTTTCAAGTTCTGACTTCACGGTTAAAAAATCTCCCTTTGTAATAACTATTTTATTAAATTAATTTTATTCTAACCCACAATGCCGAAAAAAGGAAAATAACCCGATGAATTGATTATTTTCACGACCAATGGAAAAAAGCCGGAAGAGCATAAATCAACTCTTCCGGTTCAAATGTTTATTAGCCCGTTTTAAGCTAATAACACAAAAATCTTCTCATTACCTGACAAAAGAATTTGCAATCGGCTGATCTCCGCTACGACCGACGGCAAAAACCATTCTTCCTTCAAAAGATATGCTTTTGACCGACCGGAGCGGGTCGCGGCTATCGCTTCACAAAACAAACAATCCTTTTGTTGTACCGGCATAAATCGTTTTGCTCATGGATTTATCGGTTTATAATAAATAGTTCGTAAAGTAAATTTTCGCTAAGCACACGACAGTAGAAGAATGAATCTCTCCAACTCTCTGTATTTCTTTGGTTTCCGATAATTGAACAAAAGATTTTGCAACGCGTCCAACCCGATTCGGAATAAACTCATGGCATATCTTTTGTTTTTTTTCAACCTTAAACTCTCCCATCAACATTGCTAAACATAAGCCTAAGCCTAATAACATCAGTAACTTGCGGGTCTTTTCCGGCATCGTTAAATGCGTTTCCTCAAAATTAAACCCGCGAGATTTCAAGCAACCGAACATCGTTTCTATCTGCCATCTGACGCGGGTATTCTTCAATCGCGTATTTGTTGTGTTCTTTGCTCGCCACGATCAGATATTCGGTTTTCCCGTTTTTCTGATATTTCACCGAGGCTGACATACAGTTCTAAGCTCGACTTTATCCATTTTGAAAATTAAGAATATCAATAAAAGACTTAGCTTGGCGTTTTTGCGTTAGAGTTTTCAAACATCGTGCAAAATAGTGATGTTTGAAAACTCTAAGCGATTATATTTCAACACTTATAAAATCAAGTAAAGCAATTTTCAAAGGACATGTAAAAAATGGATAAAGTCGAACTTAGAATTTGATTAATAAATAACATAGGCTTCACTTTTCCTATTCCTCAAAAATTTTGTTAGGAAATAATTGCAAACACTTGATCTTACGTTAAGCAAAATTCATGGTTGGGCGGTTGACTGTAAAAGTCGAGCCGCCGATATTCGTTACACCTTCACCCTGTATCGCCCCGCCGCCGCGAATGGCTGACCGTGAAAAAGATTTACCCGAAATATTTTAGTTTTATTTTCATTTGTTTCTCCTATCCGCTAATTTTCAGTTTTTTCCTTGCCGCTTAATCGCGGAAAATGTTTCGAAAATCAGCCACAAAGATTTGATTTTTTTCATTCGGCGGAAAAGTGAGGTATAATTTCCGCGTTAAATCCAAATACCGAAGTGATTTATGAGCAACAGCCAAACAGTCGAGATTACAAAAATTTTGTACGAATGGAACGGCGGGGACGCGGAAGCGGGCGAGCGGCTTTTGCCGTTCGTTTATCAGGAATTAAAACGCCAGGCGAAATTTTTGATGTCGCGCGAACGCTCGGACCACACCTTGCAGCCGACCGCGCTCGTTCACGAAGCCTTTCTCAAATTAACCGAACTGAACGAAATCAAATGGCAAAACCGGAGGCATTTTTTCAGCTTTGTTTCGCAGATTATGCGGCAGATTCTGGTTGATTACGCACGAAGCCACGCCGCCGATAAGCGCGGAAACAACAAGATTCATTTTTCGGTTGACGATTTGCAAATTCCTTCCGAAGAACGCGCCGCCGCTGTTCTGCAGCTTGACGACGCGCTTAATGAATTGGCGCG
>CAYUGW010000565.1:0-3224 GCA_964444245.1 uncultured Blastocatellaceae bacterium
TTTCTGAAAGTTCCGACCGAAGCGAGAACATTTTCCTGCAAACGGGTGATTTCGATAACTTCAACCGTCGGTTCGACAATCCAATATTCTTTTACGCCGAATTTGCCGTATGTTTGGCGTTTAACGATCTGGTCGCGGCGCACGTTTTCCGTTCCCGGCGACATAATTTCAATCGCTAAATCCGGCGCGCCGACGATGTGAATTCCCGCAGCAATTTGCGGAATTCTGTCTTTGGCAATAAACGCCAGATCGGGAATCGCGCTGTTGTATTCATCAAAAATCACGCCCGGCGTAACCCAAATTTGTCCGATCGGATTTTGCCATAAATAACTATTTAAAATGGTTGCGAAATTTGTAATTATTTCCTGATGTTTCAAAGACGGTGCTTTTGCCACGAGGAGTTCTCCTTCAAACAATTCGTAAATATTGCCGTCATCGGGCAATGATTCAAGATCATAAATTGAAATTAAAGGCTCGATTGTTCTTAAATTCTGCATAATTGTTATGCCCCCAAATTTGCGCTCATTTAGTTTCCGAAACGGATTTTCAGCTAACGGTTTCCGGCTGCGGATTATTTGCCTGTTTTAATTCTTCGCGTTCGATAAATTCGAGCAAAGCTTTTTCGATAATGGCGGCGCGTTTGTTTTTTTCTCCGGCGATAGCGTCAATTTTTTTCAGAATATCTTCTTCGATTATTAAATTTGTTCTCATTCTCATAATTTTTCATATCTCCAGTTTTGCGTTCAGACGATTCAGAACCGCTTCGTCCAATTGCTGTTTAATTGATTCAATGCCGATTTTATTGACGATCTCTTCGGCAAAACCGTAAGTTAAAAGATTTCGCGCCAGAGTTTCATTCAAACCGCGACTCAAAAGGTAAAATAATTCTTCTTCTTCGAGCTGCCCGACCGTTGCGCCGTGCGCGCATTTTACGTCGTCGTTATAAATTTCAAGCTGCGGTTTCGTATCAACCCTCGCTTCATTTGAAAGCAGCAGATTCTTGTTCGATTGATAACCGTCCGTTCCGCTTGCGTTTTCACGGACGAAAATTTTTCCGTTAAAAACCGCCCGCGCTTTGCCGTCAACGATTCCTTTATAAGTCTGATGCGAAACGCAGTTCGGAAGTGCGTGATCGATTACCGAATGCGTGTCGTGATGCTGCTCGTCCCCGATCAGATAAAGCCCGTCAACAAACGCTTCGCCGCCCGGCGCGGTAAATTTCAGATGAATATCGTGACGCGAGAGTTTCGCGCCCAGATTGATATTTGTTGAATTATAAAGACTTCCGCGCCCCAGAGTGATTTCGCTCGTGCCGATGTTAAACGCCTCCGCAGATTCTTTCTGCACGCGGTAATGCGTCAGATTCGCGTTGTCTTCGACAAAAATCTGAATCGCCGAATTTGTAAAACTGCGAAAATCCGATTCGTAATTTTCGATGATCGTCGCCTTGCTGCCCGCTTCTGCCATCACGATAATATGCGGAAAATTCGCCGAGTTTTCCGTCGCTTTAAAATTAAATTCAAACGGTTTTTCAATAACGGTTTCCTTCGGAATTTTCACGACGACAACATCCGCAAACGCCAGATTGAGCGCCGTAAAACCATTGCGTTCAAAATTAAATTGTTTTAATAACTCAAAAACCTTATCTGAGATTTCTTCTTTCTGACCACTGACCACTGACCACTGACTACCGACGAGCGAAGCGACGCTTGTATATTTCCATTCCTCATTTTTGACGGTCGGAAAACCGTTTTCCGTAAAAAAGACAAACGCCTTTTCGCGCAAATTCTTTAACCATTCCGGCTGATTCTCGTTTTCCAAACTATTTTGAAAATCCTGTTTATAAATTGTTTCTTTTCCTGTTTGTAAATTCATTTTATTTTACTTTCTGCAGTTCCGGTAAAATTACTTCTTTAATATATGTTTCAATTGGATTACCTTTTTCAATTTCGATAATTTTAGTATTTTTACTTTCTGCAAGTTCGAAAACTTTTTGCTTAAAGTCTTCTTCGATAACACCACCAACTAAAATGACATTAAATTGTCCAAACCAAAGGTGTTCCGCGACATCTTCATTTGAAGCTTTTACCACTACAAATCTTTCATCAGAAATTAACGGTATAATTTTATCTGTTTCTAATTGCAAACAATCAAAAATAAGTACTCTCACTACACTCATTACGGTTTAATGTCCAATGCTTCCTGCAAGGTAATTTTCAGCGACTCAATTAATTCTTCCCGCGTCGCTTCCTGACAATTTACGCCCGGAACTTCTTCGAGCCAGCCGATCCACCAATCCTTAAATGCAACTTTTTAAGCGGCATAAAGCACCACCGACACTTTCCGACGGTCGGACGAATCGGCATAGCTGATTTCGCCGGAAAGTTTTTTGTTTGCTAATTTTTGAACATTTATTGACGTATCTTCTTCGATATACGCTTCACCGCAATTGACACAAATTCGGGCGGGAATATCGGTTATCAACAAAATCTCGTCATCCCGTTCAATCGGCAAAATCGTCGTTCCTTGTTTCATTTTTTGATGTTTGCATACTAAACAAATCATAATTTTTTCCTTTCCCGAAAACCGTTTTTCCAATATTTGCGGCTCGGTTCGTAAACCGTTACAGCCGTTGTTTCTCCATTTAATAAGTCATCTTCGACAACAACGTGCAAAGGTCTTCCGTCAATCCAATCAAAAACCAAATAACGCGGCGGAACATCCGCCTTATATTCCTCGATTATATCGCCGCTCTCCAAAACGGCGCGAACATTTTCAACACTGATATTGCGTTCAATCATTCGTTTTAAGACATACGAAGGAAAAAAATTTTCATCTATTTCCCCGCCGCTTTTACCCAATCGTAGCCTTTTTCTTCGAGTTCGAGCGCGAGTTCCTTGCCGCCTTCCTTGACGATCTTGCCGCCCGCGAGAACGTGTACGAAATCAGGCTCGATGTAATTTAAAAGTCTCTGATAATGCGTTACCAGAATGATCGCTTTATCCGGCGAGCGCAGTTTATTCACGCCGCCGGCGACGATTCTGAGCGCGTCAATATCAAGACCGGAATCGGTTTCGTCCAAAACGGCGAGCTTCGGATTTAAGACCGCCATCTGCAAAATCTCGTTGCGCTTTTTTTCGCCGCCCGAAAAACCCTCGTTGACCGAACGCTTGAAAAACGATGAATCCATTTCAACGATTTTCGCACGTTCTTTCAATAAATCG
>CAYUGW010000566.1:0-3222 GCA_964444245.1 uncultured Blastocatellaceae bacterium
TTATGACGGCGGTAAAATTGATACGGCACGGCATAAAGAAACGCGTGTTCCGGCAAGGTCTGGTGAAACGCCGTATCGAAAACCGCGACTTGCGGAATCTGTTTGCCGAAAATCTCACGCGCCGCCGAAATTCCCTTCAAATTCGCCGGATTATGCAGCGGTGCGAGTTCGATGCAGTCTTCGATTTCCTTGATAACATCATTATTTATAAGAGTTGACTGCGTAAAACGCTCGCCGCCGTGAACGACTCGGTGACCGATTGCATCGATATCGGCGAGCGAATTTATATCGTCAATTCCCGAATCTTCGGAAGCGATCCAGCGAATGACCATTTCGACCGCCGCCTGAATATTTTTGACCGGCACAGCCGACCGGTGCGGATCGCGTCCTGCGGCGGTAAAGGTTATGATCGCCGCACCGCCGATGCGTTCGATTACGCCGTGCGCCAGCCTTCGGTCATTGTTTTCCTCGATTCGTTCGAGATCGGTTTCGATCAGTTGAAATTTAAGCGTCGAACTGCCGCAATTAAGTACTAAAATATTCATTTCTAATAAATCCTGTTTTAAGTAATTGGACGATAATAAATTAAACTAAAATACCCGTTAAGCAAGCGGTCTTTGACCGCGAATCTGATAATTATTGATGAATCGCGGTCAAAGACCGCTTGCTTAACGATAGCTTAATTTATTTTTGTTCAATTACTTATAAATAAGTTTTGTCAACAAAACACCAAGCCCAATCTTCGCCGCGCTCCATAGATTTTATCAGCGAATGCCCGCTTGTGTGAAAATGCTCGGCGGCGTGTTTGTTTTTTGAATCGTCGCAGCAGCCGATATGCCCGCAGGTTAAACAAATCCGCAGATGCACCCAATTATCGCCCGTCAGCAGACATTCTTCGCAGCCCGCCGCGCTTGGAAAAACCTTTTTAATTTGATTGAGATGCGCACAAATCGTTTCATCAACCTGCGGTTTGAAATCAATTGCTTTTTCGGTATCAATTACCGAATTTTCGTTAAATAAATTTGAAGGCGAAATTGTATCCGCCATAGTTTGTCCCGATTTTTCTGTCGCGCCGTTTGCTTTACCGGCGCGAAATAAAGCGGCATTTCCGGCGAATGCAGCGGTCGAACCCGATAAAACGAGTTCATCGCCCGGTTGCAAAACAAAATCGGCGGAAGGATTTTCGATAGTTTCCCCGTTTCGTTTGACGGCTTTTAAATTTAAACCCTTTTCTCCGGCAAGTTTCAGCGATGACAGAGATTTTTCGGCAACCGGCATTTCCGCGCGGACTTTGACGGTGCGCGAATCGAGACAGTCTTTTCCGGTTTGACAGGCAAACACCGCTTTTTCCGTTTCCGATAAGTTTTTCAGCAGAGCCGAATAACCGTTTTGCCGCGCCAGTTCTTCGTAATTTTCGATCTCTTCGGGCGCGATGCGGTAATCGCGCAGAACTTCGCCGAAAAGCTGTACGACCGATTCCAATTCCTCGGCGATGACAACATCCGCGCCGGCTTCCGCGAGATGTTCGACCTCCGCCGTGTAGCGCGTGCGAACGACAATTCGCATCGTCGGGTTCTGCTGCCGCGCAACGGATGTGATGCGATGCGCCATCGCCGGATTATCGTCGGCGATAACCAACATTTTCGCTTTATCGATTCCGACTAATTGAAGCAAGAACAGTTTGGTCGCATCGCCGCGCACGACGGGCAAGCCTTCCGCTTCGGCTTCATTCGCGCCTTCGGGACTCAAAGTCGTGATTATATACGGAATTCCCGAACCGCTCAGAACGCGCACCAAACTCCGTGCCGCTTGCCCGTAACCGGCGACAATGACGTGATCTTCCAGATCAATCACGTGCGAGGGAATCTTCTGCGCATCGCTTTCTTCCGGCAGATTATTTTGCTCGGATTTTTCGGTGATTTTATTCGATAATTTATCGCCGAGCCGCATCATAAACGGGGTTGCAACCATCAAAACGACGGTTGCCGCGATAAATGTCTGCGAACCTGCCGCGCCCATTCCGGCGGGCGACAGACCGACTTCGCGTCCGGCGCGTTCGAGGACGAACGAAAATTCGCCGACCTGCGCGAGCATCAGCGCGGAAGCCGCCGCGACCGGCATTTTATAGCCGAGCGCGCGAACGCTGATTCCGGTCGTTATAATTTTAATTACTAAAACTGCGGCAATTACCGCCAAAACGACCGGAAAATTTCCGATCAGAAAACGAACATCGAGCAGCATTCCGACCGAAACGAAAAATGTCGCACTGAAAAGGATTTGCAGCGGCAGAGTTTCGCTCAGAGCGTGCTGCGAGAAACGGCTTTCCGAAACCATCAAACCTGCCAGAAACGCGCCGAGCGAAAGACTTACGCCCGCCAAACTCGTCAGATAAGCCGTGCCGAAGCAGATCGCGATGACCGACAGCAGAAAAAGTTCGGGCGAACAGGTTTTCGCCACCATTTCCAGAATCTTCGGCATAATGCGCCGCGCAATCAATAAAACGAGCGCGATAATAATTCCGGCTTTTGCCAAAGCCCAGGCGATTTCCAGCGAACCGCCGCCGCTTCCCGCCAGAGTCGGAACGAGCATCACCATCAGAACGATTGCCAAATCCTGAAAAATCAACAGTCCCAAACCGATCTGTCCGGGTTCGGAATTGGTTTCGCCCGTTTCAGCGAGAAGTTTCAGAACAATCGCTGTCGAACTCAAGGCGACAAGAAATCCCGTAAAAATCCCGATGCGCCAATCGATTCCGAAAAAGGAGAGCAAAACCGTGACTACCAGAGTCGTAAGCCCGACCTGCATCATTCCGCCGCCGAAAATCAGTTTTTGAATGCGTGCGAGTTTTTCCAGACTGAATTCGATGCCGATGGTAAAAAGCAGCAAAATTACGCCGATTTCCGCTGTTGCGTCAACCAACGCCTGATCTTTCACCAATCCCAACGCATTCGGTCCGATCAAAACTCCGGCGAGCAGAAATCCGACAATCGGAACCAACTTAAAGCGAAAACTGACATAAGCGATCACCGCACCGGCGACGATCAGCGCGACCACCTCGGTCATATATTGCGGAATCGCTCCGGCAAAAAGAAAAATCGGCAAGTTGAAAGCGGACATTTTTACGAATCCTTCCTGAATTTTTTTTATTTTTTTATTTTGCTCAAATTTTTTTAAATAAGCGAATCAAAAACAAAAAGAGCCGAAATTTAAGTGAAAAATTTC
>CAYUGW010000567.1:0-3220 GCA_964444245.1 uncultured Blastocatellaceae bacterium
CGTGGAAAGGTTCGTGATGTTTATCAACTCGGAGATTCACGGATATTGCTCGTCGCAACCGACAGAATTTCCGCTTTCGATTGCGTGATGCCGAATCCGATTCCGCTTAAAGGAGCGGTTTTAACCGCGCTTTCTGTCTTCTGGTTTGATAAATTAAAAGATATTACGAAACATCATTTGATAACTTCAATTTTCGAGGAAATGCCGCCGGAAGTCCGGCACACGGAAGAATTGCGCGGACGTTCTCTTTTAGTAAAAAAAACCGAAGTTTTCCCCGTCGAATGCGTTGTGCGCGGTTATCTGGAAGGTTCGGGCTGGAAGGATTACCAGGCGACGGGCGAAATCTGCGGTCACAAGTTACCCGCGGGTTTACAGCAGTGTGATAAACTGCCCGCGCCGATTTTTACGCCCGCAACCAAAGCCTCGACCGGACACGATGAAAATATTTCCGAAAGTGAATTCACCGAAATCGTCGGCGAAGAAACCGCCCGAAAATTGAAATCTTTAACTCTGAATATTTACAAAACGGCAAGCGAATACGCGCTGACCCGCGGAATAATCATCGCCGACACGAAATTTGAATTCGGTCTGGACGAGAGCGGCGATATTATTTTGATTGACGAAGTTTTAACGCCCGATTCTTCGCGTTTTTGGTCGGTCGAAACCTTTTCGCCCGGACAGGCGCAGCCGTCTTTCGATAAACAATTTGTCCGTGAATATCTGGAAACTCTGGATTGGAACAAACAACCGCCCGCACCGGAACTGCCGACGGAAATCGTCGAAGCAACCACCTCGCGTTATTTAGAAGCTTTTCGAATTTTAACCGGAAAAAATCTTATAAATTGAAAATTGATAATTGATAATGAAAAATTATTATCAGTTATCAATTATCAATTTTCCATTAGTGAAAAACTATGCAGCTACGCGACCGAATGGAAATTTTAATCGAAGAAATGCTCGACGGGCAGATTTTGCTTAATGAAGCGATGTCAGAATTCGAGAAGATTTATATCGAAAAGGCTCTCGAGCGCAACAAAGAACATCTTTCCAATACCGCCGATATTCTGGGAATTCATCGCAATACGCTGTCAAAAAGAGTCGCCGGTTATCAGAATAATCATTTAAAAACTCCGAAAAGATTACTTAAAAGAAAAGCCGTTAAATAATCATTACAAAATTTCTAACGAATCGCCGATTTTTAATTCTTTACCGAAATTTTCGGCGATCAGATTTTGTCCGAATAAAACCGCCGTTTTTTCCAAATCGAGTTCCGCGTAATTTTCGGGAAAAACGTCTTTTGCCATTCGAAATGTTGCCAGCGTTTTAAGCGGTTCTTTGCCCGTAAAAACGCCTCTCTTTTGATCAACCGTCGTCAACACGCACCGCGCACAAGGTTTTGAACTGCGAAAAACGGTGTCGCCGATCTTGATTTTTTCCCAGAAATCTTCGGCAAACGGCGCAGAACCGGAAACGACTAAATTCGGGCGAAAACGATTCATCGGCAGTTTTTCTTCGAGCCTTTCATTTAAATCATTCAGAGAATTTTCGCCGATCACGAGCAGCGGATAACCGTCGGCAAAACTGACAATATCGTTGTTTTTATCAAATAATTTATTAACGCTTCTTTCCGAATTTTCCGGCATATAAACGAGTTTGCAAGTTGTCTGCAAAACTTCGCTAAACCATTCATTTACAAAGTTTTCGGCAACAAGCGCATCGCATACGCTTTTCCAGACGCGCACTTTTGCAGTTTCGTTTTCTTTTGATTCGAAAGGAATTATCAATTCGTCAAAATTTTCTGCCGAAACCTGCAAACCGTTTTCTTTGACTTCGGTTGAAATTGTTGCCATTTTCGGAAATTCGCGCTGAGTGAAAAAATCGCCGTTCTCATCAACCAGCATCCAACGCCGGTCGAATTTCAAACCGCGTTTTTCAACCACAGAACTTTCCAGCGAAATTCCCTTTAAAGATTTGATCGGATAAATATAAATTCCTGAAATTTTCATAAACTTTGTAAAAACTTGATAACACTCTCATCAGATTTTATGCAAAACATAAAATCACACTTGAAATTTTGTGAAACATTTCTTATACTGGCACTCATTGATTACGAGTGCTAAAATTTTCTAAATTACGACAATCGTAATCACAAATCATAAAACTTTTTATAGATTATTAAAAGGAGTAACAAACTATTATGGCTACAAAAATCAAACCTTTGCACGATCGTGTTATCGTTCGCCGCATTGAAGAAAGCGACAAAACCGCAGGCGGACTTTTTATCCCGGACTCAGCAAAAGAAAAACCGCAGGAAGGCGAAGTGATCGCCGCCGGAGAAGGAAAATACAAAGATGACGGTTCGCGTCAAACATTGGACGTTAAAGAAGGCGACCGCATTCTGTTCGGCAAATACAGCGGTTCGGAAATCACCATTGACGGTGAAGACCTTTTAATTATGCGCGAAGATGAAATCCTCGGAATCATCAACCGCGCCGGCGCAAACGCCAGCTAAGACAGATTTTTGACCTTGGATCTTTGACCTTTGAACTAAGGTAAGATCAAAGATCAAAAATCAAAGATCAAAAATCAAAACAAGTATTTAAGAAAGGAGATATTAAAAATATTATGGCTAAACAAGTTGTTCACGGTGAAGAATCACGTGCCGCGATTTTACGCGGCGTTAATCAACTCGCTGATGCAGTAAAAGTTACATTGGGACCGAAAGGGCGCAACGTAGTTATTGACAAAAAATTCGGTTCGCCGACAATTACCAAAGACGGCGTCACGGTTGCAAAAGAGATCGAATTGAAAGATTCTCTGGAAAATATGGGCGCACAGATGGTGCGCGAAGTTGCTTCGAAAACTTCGGACGTTGCCGGCGACGGAACGACGACCGCGACCGTTTTGGCGCAGGCGATCTTCAAAGAAGGCGTTCGCACGGTTGCCGCCGGTGCAAATCCGATGGCTCTCAAACGCGGAATCGACAAGGCTGTAACGAAAGTTGTCGAAGAAATCAAAAACTTTTCGCAACCCGTGTCGGGCGATTCGATTGCACAGGTCGGAACGGTTTCGGCTAACGGCGACCGCAAGATCGGCGAAATCATTGCCGAAGCGATGGACAAAGTCGGAAAAGACGGCGTAATCACGGTTGAAGAATCGAAAACGATGGACACGACTCTGGAAGTCGTCGAAGGTATGCAGTTTGACCGCGGCTATCTTT
>CAYUGW010000568.1:0-3213 GCA_964444245.1 uncultured Blastocatellaceae bacterium
GACGCGCTTCTTTTAGATTCGCTCGAAATTAAAGGCTACCGATGTTTTGAACATTTAACGATTGAAAAACTCGGTCGCGTAAATCTGATTGTCGGGAAAAATAATGTCGGCAAAACCGCTTTGCTTGAGGCTTTGTGGATATATTCAGAAGGTAATCACTGGGACAAAATTGTAGATACATTAAACAGAATTCTGGAAAGAAGGTTTGAAAAAGAATATGAACCAAATGATATATCTAAAACCCCATCTTCATCTTATTTAAGTAAAAATGTAGGTTTACATTTTCGACATCTTTTTCATGAAAGACCTTCTTTTAGTCAAAAAACTGAAAATAATGTTAGTTTTTTAATTAATAGTGGAAAAGATTTACCCTTTGATTATGAAAATGGATTTCAACCAAATGATTGTATTGAAGTTACTTGTGCTTTTAGAAATGAAACCTGCATAATTTCGCCTTCTTCTACTTATTTACATGAACATATCAATAATCTATTTGTTTACTCAAATGGTTTACATATTGAAAAATTAACTGAAATTTGGGATGACGTTATTTTACAAAATGAAGAAGATGAGGTTGTTACTGCACTTAAACTTATAACAGAGAAAGTTAAAGACTTGAATTTCATTAACTATCCGAAAGGATGTAAGCAAAGAGTTCCAGTTGTCAGAGTTGAAGGTATAAACGAAAGAGTTCCATTAAATAGTTTAGGTGAAGGAATGAATCGCTTGCTTGGAATTGCTTTAGCTTTAGTTAATTGCAAAGACGGAATTCTTTTAATTGACGAAATTGAAATAGGTTTACATTATTCCGTTTTGCCGGATGTTTGGAAATTGATTTTCAAAACGGCGAAGGATTTGAATGTTCAGGTTTTTGCCACGACGCATAGTTCTGATTGTATCGAGGCGTTTGCACATGCGGCTTATGACAGCCCGGAAGAAGGAATGCTGATTCGGCTTGAACGTCACGGCGAAAAAATTGTTGCCAAAACGATTAAAGAAGAAAGACTCGTTGATGCAGTTAATTATGATGTCGAGGTGCGTTAATTGTGAAAAAAACTCTTTTAGTTGAAGGAAAGGATGACCAACATGTTATTTATGCAATTCGAGACCTTTACGAAATATCAAAAAAATCTTTTACAGTTGAAGAACTAGGTGGTGTTGAGAATGTACTTAAAAAAACAGACTCGACACTTATAGATGGAAGTCCTGATATTTGTTTAGGAATCATTATTGATGCTGATGAGGGTTTGAATATTCAATGGCAAAGAATTATTGGTATTTTACGGAAAGCTGATTATGATAATGAAATAATTCCTGATAATCCTGATGTGGCTGGAACAATTATAAAACAGGAATTTAAACCAACTTTCGGTGTTTGGATAATGCCTGACAATGTTACCAATCGCGGAATGTTGGAAGATTTTTTAGAGTTTCTTGTGCCTAACAAAGACACAAATCCAATTTGGATAAAAGCTGTTAAATCTTCGCAAGAAGTTTTAGAAGAAATCGAAGAAGAAGGTCGCTTCAATAATATTCACTTGTCAAAGGCAAAAATTCACGCATATCTAGCTTGGCAAAAAGAATGTGGAAAACCTTTTGGTCTTTCAATTACCGCAAAATATCTGCAAGCGGATAATCCGAATTGCGAAAAATTCGTCGAATGGCTCAAACGTCTTTTTGTCGAAGAAATTTAACAGGAAATTCGATATAAAAATTATTCGCATTTATCCGAAGAATCTTCAAATCTCAAACCAAACTATGCGCTGTCAACTATCAACTATTCACTAATTTTCAGTAAATCTTCTGTTAAACAGATGATAGTTGACAGCGAATTTGATGATAAGGCGAATTAAGAAAACTGATTATCAGATTTTCTCTCTGCGATCTTTGCGCCTCTGCGTGAAATTGTTTTTTATCACGCAGAGGCGCAAAGATCGCAGAGTTTTTTATTCTGATTCACATTTATACATAACTATTACAATTGATTCGCGCTCAACCTGTTACTCTTAAGTAGTTATAAATTTAAATACTTACAAATTAATATCTAATGCAAGAAATAAAAGTTTTACCAAATACCGCAGACCGTATAAACTGGCGCGATTTAGGGATTATCGTGTCTTTTCATATTTTATTGATTCCGGCAATTTTTTATTTCAGCTGGGAAAATCTGGCGATAATGCTCGTCGGCAACTGGATTGTCGGCAGTCTCGGAGTCGGTTTAGGTTATCACCGGCTTTTGACGCACAGAAGTTTTAAAGCTCCGAAATGGCTGGAATACACTTTGACGATTTTCGGCACGCTTGCCGTGCAGGGCGAACCTTATAAATGGGTGGCGACGCACCGCATTCATCATCAATTTACCGAAACCGACAAAGATCCGCATTCGACGCGCCCCGGATTCTGGTGGGCGCATATCTTCTGGATTTTCAAAGGAACGGCGCAGGATCACGACGAAGCGACGTTTAAGAAATACGTTCCCGATCTGCTCAAAGACAAAGGACAGGTTTTGATCGCCAGATATTTTTATTTGCCGATCATTATTTCAGCAATTTTATTATATGCGTTCGGCGGTTGGGGCGCGGTTTTGTGGGGCGTTGTCGTGCGCGTGATCTTCGGCTGGCACACGACCTGGTTTGTCAATTCGCTCTCGCACCTTTACGGCAAAAGACCTTTTGAAACGAATGATGATTCGACAAATAACTGGTTCGTCGCGCTTTTAACCTTCGGCGAAGGCTGGCACAATAATCATCACGCGCAGCCGTCTTCGGCGCGGCACGGCTTTAAATGGTATGAATTCGATATGAACTGGATTGCGATTCGCATTTTTGAAAAACTCGGCTGGGCAAAGAAAATCCGGGTTTATAATGCGGAAAAACTGCCTGCCGAATTGAAACAACCGGCATAAAATCATAAAATTCAAAGCATAAAAAACAAATTCAGTTGAGGTATTCGAAAAATGGAAAAAGACGAACCGGGAATCAAAAATTACGCCGAATTCTGGGATTTTTATGTTCTCGAACACAGCAAACCGGCGACGCGTTATTTTCATTTTATCGGCACGACGCTCGGCATTGTGATGCTCGTCTGGTTTTTGCGTTCGGGCGCGTATCTCTATATTCCGCTGTGTTTTGCCGTCGGCTATGCCTTTGCCTGGTTTTCGCATTTTTTTATCGAAGGCAACAAACCCGCAACATTTAAATATCCGCTCTGGTC
>CAYUGW010000569.1:0-3198 GCA_964444245.1 uncultured Blastocatellaceae bacterium
TTCCTCCGGTTGTCTTTCACGAAGAACTTTTAGAGAAGTTTCAAAAAGTTTAGTTTGAAAACGGATAAATTTGCAACCTTTCAGAAACTTTTTGGAACTTAATTGTTTGTCAGATGTCTAATATAAGCGGAAGTTTGCAATATTTAGAATGAAAAAAAATCGGACTGGAGCGCAAGCGTCCCCGCTTGCAATGAGCGCGTGAGCGCGAAAAATTCCATGATAATCGAATTAATTCGATTATCATGCGGATTCCGTTGCTCGCGCAACGGTTGCAAGCGGGACGCTTGCGCTCCAGTCTTTAAGAAAGTTTGCAAAATTATCTGCCGAAAACCTTAATAATTTTGTAGAATAGAAAGCGGGCGCATATTTGCCGCGAAAAAAAATGATGAGAGATTGGATAACAAAAGAAAGCGAAACGACAACCGTAACTGCAACTCCGCCACCGGATTTCGGCGCGATAAACAAGATCGGTCATCTGCAGGCGATGATCGAAAAGGTTATCAAAGGCAAACCCGAAACGGTGAAATTTGCGCTCGTCGCTCTTCTTGCCAAAGGACATCTTTTAATTGAAGACGTTCCGGGCATCGGAAAAACGACACTTGCCAAAGCTCTGGCGCGTGCGCTCGAACTTTCGTTTCAGCGGATTCAGTTTACGTCCGATCTTTTGCCGTCGGATGTCATCGGACTTTCGATTTTTAATCAAAGAAGCAGCGCGTTTGAATGGAACGCCGGACCGATTTTTTCAAATATCGTTTTAGCCGACGAGATCAATCGCGCCACGCCGAAAACGCAGTCGGCACTGCTCGAAGCGATGTCGGAAGAACAAATTACGGTCGAAGGTATTTCGCGCCCTCTGCCGCTGCCGTTTATGGTCGTCGCCACGCAGAATCCTTCGGAACATCACGGTACGTATCCGCTGCCGGAGTCGCAGCTCGACCGGTTTATGCTGAGAATTCACGTCGGTTATCCGGGAATTGACGACGAGCGAAAGATTTTGCGCGACCGCGAGCGTGATAATCCGCTCGAATTCGTCCGTCCGGTAATGAATGAACGCGACGTTTTGCAGTTGCAGCAAATGGCAGCCGAAGTTCGCGTTGATGATGCTTTGGTTGAATATCTCCTGCAGATCGTCGCGCAGACGCGCAAAAACGAATCGCTCGAACTCGGCATCAGCCCGCGCGGAACGCTCGCGCTGTTTCGTTCGGCGCAGGCTTTTGCATTGATCGAAGGACGCGATTTCTGCATCGCCGACGACATCAAACGCCTTGTTCTGCCGTGTTTTACGCATCGAATCATCGTCAACGCCCGCCAGACCGGCAGCGGAAAACGCCGGAATTTCGAAGCCGAACAGATTTTGAAGGATATTTTGATGAAAACGAAAGTTCCGGTTTAAGGAATTTGCGATTTGCAATTTGCAATTTGCGATTTGTTTAAACTTTGGAAATCCTGCATCTGCTTAATGAATTATTCAACCTGAGTTTCAAAATGAAGAAAGAGCATATAATAAAAATCGGAGTAAATATGACAAATGAAAGAATAATTGAAGTTGAAGTTACGCCGGAAGATTTGGATGAAATGCGTGCTAAAGGTATTGCGGAAAAGGATTTACCGCAAATCGGAATTAAGCGTTATCGTCCGGCTCGTCATATTATAAAAGATAAAAATAAAGTGATGATTTTTTGGGATGCAGATATTGTCGAACATTTTAAAAAACGTGATGAATCCTCGTATCAAACGCAAATTAATCAAAAACTTCGCCAAATAATTGAACGTGAGACTTCCGAAAATGTCAGATAATTTTTCAATTTTTTCAATGAGAGGAATTGAAAAATGAACAGACTCCGCGCTTTTTCACAGCTTTTCAGTTACAAAGACATCCGCAACGGCGTTCTCGGGTTGCTGGTCGTTTTCGGCGGTTTGGGACTGGCGGCTTTTACGATCTGGGCGCAGCAGACGGGCGACACGAAAATGGCGACGTATGCGGCGGGCGCGTCGCTCGTTTTTGTTTTGCTGATCTTTGTTTTCGTCATTCCGCCGCTGGCGCGTTCGGCAAGCAAGGAAGCCTCGCAGATGAATCTGCCGTTTGAATTTACGATCGGCGGCGCGATAATTTTGGGGTTGATGGTCATTGTCGGTTTTTCCGCGTGGAATACGGGCAATAATCTGCTTTTTCTCGTGCTTTCGTTTCTGACCGCATCTCTGATTGTCGGATTTTTTATAGGGAATTTTTGTCTAAAAAAACTGGACGTAAAAATGCGTTTTCCCGAAACGGTTTTTGCCGATGAGCCGACTCCGATTCTGGTCAGTCTTTTAAATCGCAAACGAATTTTCCCGACATTTTCGGTTGTCGCCGAAGTGCGCGGAAAAGACCGCGAACAATCTGTTTTGTTTGACGAAATAAAACAGATTCTGCCCGAAAAATGGGCGAAAAGAATTGCCTCGCCGCCCGTTATCAAACACACGCTCGATTATTTCGTCCGCGTTCCGCAGCACGGCGAGGTCGAAAACAAGGTTGACCACGTTTTCGAGCATCGCGGGCGTTTTATCATCAAGGATTTCGAGCTTTCGACGCGTTTTCCGTTCGGTTTTTTCCGCCATCGCCGCCGCCTTTCGGCGCAAAAGGTCGAGATCATAATTTTTCCGAAGCTGCTCGATTTTGACGAGGAAACGCTCGATCTGCCGCTCGAAGCCGGAAAGCTTGTGACCAATAAAAAAGGTCTCGGACAGGATTTGCTCGCTCTTCGCGATTATCAACCGATGGACGATCTGCGGCGCGTTGATTGGAAAGCGACGGCGCGCGTGCAGCGTCTGATCGTGCGGGAGTTTTCCGCCGAAGACGATAAACGCGTAACGATTTATTTCGACACGCGTTTTAAGGCGGAAGAAAAATCAAAAAAATTAACCTTGCGCGAAAGACTCGAAGCCGAGCAAAAAGGCGATAAAACCGTTTTTTTGTCCGAAAGATTTGAAAAAGGTGTCAGCCGGACCGCCACGTTTCTGGCAAATTTCACCGAGGAACAAGCCGAAATCCGCCTGATCATCGGCGAAGAAATCGGCGAATTCGGCATCGGACGCGAACATCTCAACGAAAACCTGAAACGCCTCGCGCTGGTCGAACCGGATTTTGAAGAAAAACAATTATCGGCGGAAAAACTGGAAGAAATCTTTACCGAAAAGGAAAATAGTTATACATTCTTT
>CAYUGW010000570.1:0-3194 GCA_964444245.1 uncultured Blastocatellaceae bacterium
ATTTCTTCGATACGGCGTTTTGCGTCGATCTCAAGATCGATCTTCGTCTGCTCGGAATTTATACGAGTCGTTTCGAGTGCAAGAGATTTCGCGAGGTTTCGCTCGGCGATCATCTCCGATCCTAGAATGATCACCTTCGGCTTCATAGTTATTACGAGGCCATCGCGTATCATCTCGCGTGTCGGAACCATTCCGATTGCCTGTGCCGCAACCGCATTGACGAACTCCTCTCGATCAAAAGGTTCATCGCTTGTCGCCTCGAACCTGTCGGCAGAATCCCTCGCAAGCTGATAGAAACTGTCCTGAAGGATGTTGAGGATCTCGTCGTATTTAGAAAGAACTTCACTCTTTGCGGCGGCCAGAGTTTCGCAGGCTTGAAGGTATGACTTTTCGAAAGATTCAAAGGCGGTCCAGGGTATCCACTTGTATTCGCTCGTTCCCCAGACGGTCTCGCAAAGCGTGAATCTGAAGCCGAATTTGTTAAGAGCGTTATGAGCCTGGGCTGCACCTCGCATCAGGCGATTCCTATAGACATCGGGCAGCAACCCAGCTCGTGGCGGACTCACTCTGACGGCGGCATTCTCAGGCAGCTGAACTCCGAGAGTTTTCCATTCCAGTTGCCGAACAAGACTGCCGAAGCCTCGACAATCGATGTTCATGAAGATGCCTTCACTTTCCAGTGTCGACAGATCAAATGGAAGAGATTCGACTTCTTCAGCACTGATGCCCAACTCCGTCGCAGCTCGGTCCTTTCTGGTTTCAAGCCGAGCCAGTACTTCTCGGGCAATTTCAGACGGCTGCTCAACCAAAGAATCCTGAGAAATCTCTTCTGTTGGCATGTCCTTCGTCTGAGAGCCTCCGAAGACGTTTCGGAGCACCGAAGATGCTAATGACGGCAATACCTGCGTGCCGGCAACTCCGGCAGAAGTTTGAGTTTCCATTCACATCCTGCCCACCGCTCAATTTTCAGCGATTCCGTATAGCTGCAAACACTCGGATAAGGGCCTGGGGACGTGAGCCTCGTCACGACAAACTTTGATCCCGTTGATGTCAACAGATTCCAATTCACTAAGACAGAGATATCCCCATTCGCGCTCAAGCCCGACGACATAACCAAAGAAGCAAATGTCGTCTTCAAATGCATCACCTTCTGTCGCAAACCATATCCATCCGCTCAATGGAAAACGGAACACAGCAAAGACGAAGGGGTCCTTGATCCCCTCTTGGTCACCAATCTTTGGCAGAGCGTTCTTAAGTTCTTCCGATAATAGTTCCGACATACAGATTTGACCCATTCCGCCTGTCGCTGATGTCTGCCGCTCGTTTTCAAAATAATTTGATTCTATGATGAAGAGGCATGCGGCGGCAGGAATCCGCGACAACGCCGTTTCCAAAACACGTTCTGAATTCCGTTGGGAAGATCAATTGAACCTCGCACTCGACCCTGTCATCGCCCGCGAGTATCACGACGAAGCCTAGCCCGCGACGGGTGCCAAACTCGCCCATCTGCTCAAATGTGCGGACCGCATTTCTGCTCTACGAAATCATGCACGACGTAAGGGAATACGCGAAAGCGCAAAAATGTAGAAGTCGAAAAAGCAGTGGCAGTCGGAATGGCCCGAAAGGCTGCAGAGTTTAAGGCAACGGGTAGCGAGATTTATCACGGGAATGTGCCTGAAGGTGTGAAGGAGCATCATTGATTTTTTAATTAAGCTCAAATTTCGGCTTCGTCTTTTTGCTTGTATCAGTTAGCTTTTGCAACATAAATTTGGTGATTGCGTATTTAGTGTTGGCAAATTCGTCAATTTTGTGATTGCGTATATTCAGTTCGGGCGCAAGTTCGTCTTCGATTTTTTGGTGGTAACTCAAAAATGGTGCAGGAATACTTTAAGCTGCAATTCCGAATGGTAAATCGGACTTTTCGGGACGCGGGAATTTTACCGATTTTTGCGTATCCGCTCTTAATCGCGGGGTTTATTGCCGTTTCGGTATATTTGTTCGGAAAAATCGACTTTGCGGAATATTTCTATTTGTTTATTGCCTGTTTTTTCGTTTTCAAACTTTCTGAAGAAAGAAGAAACGATTTTTTGAAAACCTGTTTTGGCGATGGTTTTCGGAAAATAAGAATTGCCGAAAATTTGATTTGTTCGTTGCCATTTGCGGTTTTTCTTTGTTTTGAAGGCTTTTTTATTTCAACGCTTATTTTATTCACGCTGGCAATTTTTTTGGCGTTTGCCGAATTTCGCAGGACTTTGAATTTCACCATTCCAACGCCATTTTATAAAAAACCCTTTGAATTTACAGTCGGCTTCAGAAAAACTTTCTACCTGTTTTTGGCGGCGTGTTTGCTCACTCTCAAAGCTGTTTCCGTTAATAATTTTAATCTCGGAATCATACTCTTGATGTTTAGTTTTGTCATCATGATGAATTATTACGCGAAGCCCGAAAACGAATACTACGTTTGGTCCTATAGTCTTACCGCCCGCCACTTTTTGTTTGAGAAATCGAAAACCGCTCTTTTGTTTTCGACGGTATTGAGTCTGCCGATAATTTTGATTTTAGGAGTTTCCTTCTCTCACAACATCCATATTCTGTTGTTATTTCTGGCGATTGGCTACATTTCGTTAATCGCAATGATAGTTACCAAATATTCGGCCTATCCGCACGAAATAAATTTGCATCAAGGATTTTCATTAGCAATTGGAATTATTTCCCCGCCACTGCTGATCGTTATAATTCCTTACTTTTTTATGCGATCAACCAAGCGTCTGCGACATTTATTAAAATGATAGAAATTTTGGGCTTATCAAAAAGCTATGGAACAAAAGAAGTTCTCAAAAATATCGACCTTAAATTTGAAAGTGGAAAGGCTTATGGAATCGTCGGAGAAAATGGTGCTGGTAAAACTACTTTGTTCAGATGCGTTGCTGGTTTGGAAGATTACAACGGAAAAATAACATCCGATTTTGATCCGCTCAAAAACCATCTCGGACTATTGCCAACAGATCCTTTTTTCTTTCCGAAAATTACGGGAAAAGAATACATTCAGCTGTTATGTAACGCCAGAAACGAAAAATTCGTCGACATCGAAAGCAAAAATATTTTTGACTTGCCTTTGAATCAATACGCCGCAACTTACTCCAGCGGAATGAAAAAGAAATTAGCTTTCACGGCAGTTCTGTTACAGAAAAATA
>CAYUGW010000571.1:0-3171 GCA_964444245.1 uncultured Blastocatellaceae bacterium
TTTTAAGATTCTGGCTTGGACAATGACGATAATCGTCTCGATTCTTTCGATTCTTTTGATTTTTACCTCGATTATCGGATATTAGCTTTTTAGTTTTGATTATTTCTTTTATAATCGCATTTTGAAAAATCAATATGGATACAACCGCATTCAGAAAACAAACATTAATTGTCCTGAGTTTTTCCGTAATCATCATTACGGCTTTGATTTTTCTGCGATTTATCGAACCGACGATAGCCTCATCAATCCGTACATTGTTTGAAGCAACCAACGAATCTCAAGCCGAAGCCACGACGCAATTGGAATTTGCTCTGTTTGTTCTGGAACATTTCTTTCAAGTTCTGAGAATTTTGCTCTGGTTCAGTCTGGTTGTCGTAATCGTACGTTTTTTGAATGTCTTGATTTTCAGCACCGCGCTCAAAGGAGCCAGCACTTACGAACTCGCCGGTTTGATTCGAAGTATTGTAAATATAATCATTTACATTGTTTCCTTTTTCATCATCTTCAAAACGCAATATCCGAAGATAGAACTCGGCGCGATTTTCACGACTTCGACCATCATCGCGCTTGTAATCGGTCTGGCGTTGCAGGAAACTCTGGGAAATCTTTTTGCGGGTTTTGCGATTCAAGCCGATCAGCCTTTTCAAATCGGCGATGTCATCACGATTCCGAATAAAGGGCGCGGCGTAGTCGAAATGATTTCGTGGCGCGGCGTAAAAATCCGCACTTTTCAAAATAAACTGCTCATTATCAGCAACAGTATTCTAGGAAAAGAAGTTATCGAAGTTGCGCCGCAGGATAATCTGAACGCCCAACTTGTTTTTTTTAACACGCTTTACACGAATTCTCCGGCAAAAACGATTCAGGTCATTCAGGAAGTCGTACGGCAGGTTGAAAATGTTTCGCCGAAAATGCGACCGCAGGTAAGAATTCGCGATCTGGCGGCTGACGGAATCGATTGGGAAGTGAAATACTGGGTTGAAGATTACTCGAAATTTAATTCGACGAATGCGCTGATTCGGCAGCATATCTGGTATGCGTTCCAGCGCGAAAATATCGAATTTGCCTTTCCGACGCGCACGGTTTTTGTTCAAAACGAACAGCCCGCCGCCGCGTTTGCCGAAAATCCCGACGAGATTTTTGAACGTCTGAGCCATATACCGATTTTCTCGCCGCTCGATAAAGAAGAAATTCAAACGCTCGCCAAAACGAGTTCGATCAGAGTTTTCGCCCCGAATGAATTGATCGTTCGCAAAGGTCAAAAAGGAAAATCAATGTTTGTCGTGCATCGCGGAACGGTCAAAATACAAATTCGTGAAGACGGAAAAGCCAAAATAATCGGAAATTTGATCGAAGGCGATTTTTTCGGCGAGATGGGACTTTTCACCGGCGAAGAAAGAACCGCCGATGTCGTTGCCGAATCGGAAACCAAAGTTTTGGAAATAAAACATTACTCGATGAAGCCGATTCTGGAAAACAATCCCGAACTGGTAAAAAGTTTCAGCGAAATCATCGAAACCCGCCGCGCTGAACTGGACAAACAAATATCCGAAAAGACTCCGGGAAAAAAATCCGCGGAAAACGGTGTTGTCAAATCGATACGAAAATTCTTCGGTTTGAAAGGCTGAACCTTGACAGATTTTTTATTAATTTCAGTAGTCGTGCAAATTTACTAGAAGTCATCTCAAAAATAGAACAACAAATTATCGCGTAGCGATTTAATGAATTTAGCCGCTAACGCGGCTAGAAACCTTATTTTTGAAATAACTTCTAAAGTAGACTTCGCGTCCTTTGCGTAAAACCCTGCGTTCTTTGCGTTTAACCTTTTGTTTCTTACCGCAAAGGAAGCAAAGTTTAAATACTTCTTTTCAACTTTTCAAAAAAAAACGTGAGCCGTTTGAATTGACTCACGATTTTGAAAAAAAGACTCGACTTTTAATTTTAGTAAATAGTAAATGTATATTGAACGCTCATCGTTACCGATTGCGGCTGACCATTGACCTTACGCGGTTCAAATCTGATCTGACGCGCCGCGGCGATTGCCTGTTCTGTCAAACCGTATGACAGACCTCTGACCGGAGAAATACTTCCGATTTGTCCGTTGGATAAAAAGGTAATTCGCAGAACGACTTGTCCCTGAATGTTATTTTGACGCGCCGCATCCGTATATTTCGGCTGCGGTTTGGAAATAAATCTGATTGCTGATGAAGGACCCTTAGGTTCCGGTTTTTTAGGCGCCGGCGGATTTCCTTGATTACCGCTGCCTTTTCCGTCCCCCGTTCCGTCCCCGATGCCGCGTCCGCTACCCGAACCCGTTCCAGAACCTTCGCCTGTTCCGCGTCCAGTGCCTGCACCAGTTCCCGTTCCTTCACCCATTCCGCCGCCTGTTCCCATTCCACCGGAAAGTTTTTCAAGCAAGGAATTTGGATTGCCGTAACGCTCCTCCGTCGGAGGTCTTTCGATATTACCCTGAGTTGAAGCAACAGGCTGTTTCAGGTCAAAGTTTTTTTGAACAATATTCGGATCCGGTGCAATTATCGGATCTTTGGTTTGAGTTGGCAATCTTCCTTTGGATGTCGGGGTTTCTTCATCACGACCGCCGCCGCCGCCGCCGCCGGCATCTTCATCATCCGCTTTCTGCTTTTCTTCTTCCTCGACCGACATCGGCGCTTCATCAACAACCGGAACGAAGGCAACTAAATTGTCATCGCCGATTGCGCCAACCATCAATTGCTTATTAAACAGCGAAAAGATAACGCCTCCGATGCATATAGAAACCATAATTACCATTACGCCGAGAAGTAAAAGGTTACGCTCTTTGACGTTTTTTTCCGTTAAAACCGTAACGTGAAAATCGTCATCGGCGTTTTTCGTCTGGAAATCGTTTCTGCCGGAATCTATCGGTTGATAATTGCTGCAATCGATTTTCGTCTGATAGGCTTCGTCCGAAACATCGCCGCCCAAACCCGAACCGGCTCCGGCAACAGAAAACTTCGGTTTGGTAATCGGTTCGATTTCTTCGATTTCATCTTCTTCCGATAAATCGAGTTCGATCTCATCCGCAGATGTTTCCGCGCTTTCGTCGTGAAAACCGTTTGTTTCAGGCATCTCTAAATTATCGGTTGTAAAAGATGATTCGGTTGAATAAATTTCCGAAGTTGCAGTTTCTGT
>CAYUGW010000572.1:0-3160 GCA_964444245.1 uncultured Blastocatellaceae bacterium
AGATTCTGCCGCGAAAGGTTTTCCGATGCTGAGGACTTTGTTTTTTGAATTTCCGGCGGACGAAACTTCGTGGCAGATCGAAGACGAATATATGTTCGGCTCAAATCTTTTGGTTGCGCCGATTTTTGAAACAGGCAAAAACAGCCGAAAAGTTTATCTTCCGCCGGGCGCGTGGATTAATTATCAAACCGGAAAAACTTACGAAGGCACGCGTTGGTATGAAATCGAGGCAGGCGAAATTCCGGTAATTTTGCTCGTTAAAAATCAGACGGTTTTGCCGCATGTAAAATCCGCGCAAAACACTTCGGAAATTGATTGGAACGATGTCGAACTTAAAGTTTTCAGCACGGATAAAAAAGAGGTTTCGGGCATATTTGCGTTGCCGAATGAAAATCTGCAAATTCTGGAATTAAATCAAACGCAGGGAAAATACGTGCTGAAAAATGATTTTTCGCGCGGGAAAATAAAGTGGAAAATCAGTCTTTTCGAGAATAAATGAAGACAAAAAGATATTTGAAACCACGGATTTACACAGATAAAGAATTGATAAAAGAAAATTAAAATATATCTCGTGTTTATCTGTGTAAATCTGTGGTTAAATTTTCTTTTTAGCTAAACTTTTAGGTGAAATTATGAAAAATTATCAATCAAGAATCATATTGTTATCCATTCTAATCTGTGCATTTGCAGCATTTACCGCCGCGCAGAAGTTTGAAAATCTGGCAAAAACTCCGCCGATGGGTTGGAATAGCTGGAATAATTTCGGCTGTAATGTTGACGAAAAATTGATTCGAGAAACAGCCGATTCAATCGTTTCGAGCGGAATGAAGGACGCGGGTTATGAATATGTCGTGATTGATGATTGCTGGCACGGCGAGCGGGATGCAAACGGTTTTATTCAGCCGAACAAGGAAAATTTTCCGTCGGGAATGAAGGCTCTCGGCGATTATATTCATTCAAAAGGCTTGAAATTCGGGATTTATTCCGATGTCGGCGCGAAAACCTGTGCCGGTCGTCCGGGAAGTCGCGGCTATGAATATCAGGACGCGCTTGTTTATGCGAGTTGGGGCGTTGATTATCTCAAATACGATTGGTGCAATTCCGAAGGTTTAAATCCCGTCGGCGCATATACGACAATGCGCGATGCGCTTTATAAAACGGGTCGCCCGATCGTTTTCAGCATTTGCGAATGGGGCGAAAATAAACCCTGGGAATGGGCAAAACCGATCGGGCATCTCTGGCGCACAACGGGCGATATTGTCGATTGCTGGGATTGCGAGCAAAATCACGGAACGTGGTCAAGTTGGGGAATTATGCGGATTTTGGATAAACAGAAAGGTTTGCGAATCCACGCCAAGCCCGGACAATGGAACGATCCCGATATGATGGAAGTCGGAAATTCAGGTTTAACGGTTAATGAAAGCCGCGCTCATTTTTCGATGTGGGCGATGCTTGCCGCGCCATTAATCGCCGGAAACGACGTGCGGAATATGTCGAAAGAAACGCGCGAAATCCTGACAAATAAAGAAGTTATCGCCGTTGACCAAGACGCACTTGGGATTCAAGGTTTTCCGGCAATCAGCGAAGACGGTTTGGAAGTTTGGGCAAAACCTCTGTCAAATGACGAATGGGCGATCTGTTTTTTGAATCGAAGCGACAGGGCAAAATCGATAAATTTCGACTGGAAAAATCATTTTATCAAAGACGATTTTGCGCAAAAGCAGTTTGATGCAAAAAAGACGGTTTATAAAATCCGCGATTTATGGTTGAAAAAAAGTGCCGGAACGACTGAAACGGTTCTTAAAGCCGATATTCCGTCGCACGATGTTGTGATGTTAAGATTATCGAAATAAATAATCTTAATTTTGAAAATAAAGGGACGAAACCTTGTAAATAAAATTATGACGGAAAAAGTTCGTTGGGGAATTTTAGGAACGGCAAACATTGCAGTTAAAAAAGTTATTCCGGCAATGCAGGCGGGCGAATTTTGCGAAATTGCAGCTATTGCTTCGAGAAATGGAGAAAAAGCGGAGCAAACGGCAGACGATTTAAATATTCCGAAATTTAATGATTCTTACGAAAGTTTATTAAGCGATTCGAGCATTGAAGCCGTTTATATTCCTTTGCCTAATCATCTGCACGTTGAATGGGCGATAAAAGCCGCGACCGCCGGAAAGCACGTTTTGTGCGAAAAGCCAATTGGGTTAAATGCGGAAGAAGTTCGTAAATTGATTGAAGTCAGAGATAAAACCGGCGTAAAAATTCAAGAAGCATTTATGGTGCGAACTCATCCGAAATGGCTGAAAGTTCGTGATTTGATACGCGAGGGAAGAATCGGAAAACTCGAAGCGATCACGGGATTTTTCAGTTATTTTAACGCAGATGCCTCAAACATCCGCAACAAGCCGGAAATGGGCGGCGGCGCGTTGATGGACATCGGTTGTTACTGCATAAATATTTCGCGTTTTATTTTTGAAGAAGAGCCGGAAAAAGTTTCGGGTTTGATCAAAAGAGACGAAAATACCGGAATTGATAAATTGACTTCCGGGATGCTAGCGTTTCCGAACGGACACGCAACTTTTACTTGTTCGACGCAGCTTGTCCCCTATCAAAGAATGCAGTTTTTCGGCACAGCGGGGCGCATCGAAGTTCAGATTCCGTTTAATATTCCGACCGAAACTACAACGCGTATTTTTATTGACGACGGCGCGGATTTATACGGCGAAAATATTGAAACGATTGAGTTTGAAGCCGTCAATCAATATACGATTCAGGGCGATTTGTTTTCGCAAAACATCCGAGAAAATAGCGAACAAGCGATCTCGCTCGAAGATTCTTTTGCCAATATAGCGGCAATCGAAGCCGTTTTTCTTTCGGCAAAAACCGGAAATTGGGAAACGCCGGAAAGTTTATAAAACGAATTATTTTGCGGAAATTAAAACGTAATTTTTCCCTTTATAAAAGCGGATTCCTTTGGCTTCGCTGGTCATCATCAAAGGACGCGGACGTTTTAATTCGGCATCGTTGGTCGTGTTTACGGAAAGAATCTGCTTACTGCTCAGATCGAAGAAGTTTACTTTCCCTTCCTGCGCGAAACCGAAACCGTAAGCTCCTGTTCCGAGTTCCTTATCGCCGATTTTTATCGGTGAATCGGTGATAA
>CAYUGW010000573.1:0-3157 GCA_964444245.1 uncultured Blastocatellaceae bacterium
TCTATTGTAAAGCTCGTGTTTCTCAATTCTTGTGCGAGCATCCGCGTTAATTCGAGATCGTCGTAATCCAAATCTTTGTTTTGCAAGACGGGTTTTAAGATCAGAGGCTTCGGCGCGGCAAGTGTGATCTTGCTTTGCTCGGCGGCGGTAAATTTTCCGATGTCGAAGCTCAAAGACGTATCAGGCGCGATAATGAGCGGTCGCTGGATGCCGCCGACGTATTTTGCCATTTCCGGCACGGTTTCCTGTGCGTATAAGAAAAGCTGTATGACATCGGCAAATTGATTTTCACGAAGGCGTGCGCCTTTCAATGCTTGAAGGAGCGAATAGGTCAGCAAACCCTGCCCGTAGGCGGTCGCTTCATAAGAAACCTTGTTTGCCGCCGCGCCCATCAGGACAAAAAATCCGGTGCGGTCTTTCAGACGTTCGATCGCGCGGATTTGATCCGACGGCAAATCTCTTTTCGTAATCAGAGAATTTGCTGCTGCACCCGCCGCGCAGGTGTCCAAAATTAAAACTTGTTTGAGAGCTTTGTTTTGTTTAATCAATTCGGTCAGTTCGTCCGACGAAATCGTCATCGCACGGCGTGAGTTTTCGACCGCTAAGATCGTCTTGTCGGTCGTCGTCGCTTCCTGCGTCAGATACAAATATGTATCGCCGTTCGCTTGATTTGTATTCAAAGAAACGCCGTGTCCGGCAAGATAGACGATAAAAATATCGTTCGGTTGGGCGAGTTTGAAATCATTAAAAGCGTTGAAAAAATCGGTTTTCGTCGCCGTCGAAACTTTCGCGTCCTGTGCTTGAAAATTTATATTTGTTTGCGCGGCATTGCTCGTCAAAAGCCGCAGATGAACACGGTCTGCACCGAATAAATTGCTTGCGCCTATTTCCAACGCCCGCGCAAAACTTTCCGCGTCTTTGGCGGCAAATTTCAGATCGAGATTATCGCCTGTGTAATTTGAAACTCCGCCGACGATAATGTAAACGTTCGGCGGGGCAATGGAATTATTGTTTTCAGATTTTAAAATTTCCTTGCTGTTGGTCGTTCCGCGCGAACTGATCGAGCCTTCCGCGTTTCGCGTAACGATTTCGATTTCGTTTTCGTTTTCCCTGTTATCAACCAGTGGCGCATTTTCAAGATTTATTTTTAAAATTGCAGTTTGCTGATTTTCATTAAATCCGTTTGGACGCGCATCATCCAAAAATTCTTTGCCGTTGACAAAGACCTGCACCTGCCCGATTCCGCCGCCGCGATTGGTGATTTTGACGGAAAATTCTTTTTCGTTCGCTTTCGGCAATTCGTATTCTGCAAGAGGAAATAAATCTTTCGCGGAAAACAGTTCGACTGCGGGAAGCGGTTCACCGTCATAGATTTTTTTCAAAAGTCCGGGAACATAATAAATTTCCTTCATTTGTTCGAGCGAAACGGTTTCAAAACCGACCGCAAAGTGCATCTGTTTTCTCGCGCCTGCCGAAGCGTCAAAGAGACCTTCGGGCGTTACGACCGTCCAATCGCCTTCGCCGACCGCGATCAAACTCGCCAGATGTTTTTCCGGCTTTGTGCCGTAAAGCCTGATTTCTCCGCTTGCGTCTTCTTTTCTGAGCTGAAATTTTCCGTCCGGCGAAAACGGCTCGACCTGATTGCCGCGATAAAAATTCGGCGCGATTAATTTTACAATTTTCTCGTTATTCGGATTATCATATTGAAGAATTTGAAGTTGTTTTCCCGTTGCCGCGCTCCAAATAATAAATGTTCCGTGTTCGGATGCCGAAACGATTCTTTTGCCGTCTTTTGCAAATGTAACACCGAGATATGCACTGCCCGCGTCAATCGTTTTTATCTTTTTTCCCGTTTCGATATTCCAAAGCGAGAGTTGTTCGCTGTAAGAAGCCGATACCAGAATTTTGCTGTCGGGCGAAAAATCCATCGAATCTAATTCTTCGGCTTGTTCAGTAAATGTCTGAAGCAATTTGCCGGAAAACACATCCCAAATCTTTATCTGATTACTGTTCGAGCCGATCGAAGCCAGAATCTTTCCGTCGGGCGAAAATCTTAAATTACGGACGATCTTTTCCTCGTTGTCGAGAGTTTGTATTTTTCCGCCCGTTTCCGGATCCCAGATATTTATTTTTTTGTTCCAATCGCTCACCGCAAAAATCTTTCCCGTTGGAGAAAACACAAACGCTTCAATCAAACCGGAAAGCGAATTTAAGTTTTCAATTTCTTTTCCGCTTTCGACATTCCACAAACGAACCGTGTTGTCTTTCGCTCCCGAAGCGAGAGTTTTGCCGTCAGGAGAAAATTTGACCGAAGCGATTTCATCTTTATGCCCGGAAAATGTTTTCAATTCCTGTCCGTTTTCTGCGTTCCAAATTTTCACATCACCGCCCGAAACTCCCGAAGCAAACATTTTTCCGTCAGGCGAAACCGCGACGGAAAAGCTTTTATCGGTTTTACTTTGAGTTTTTACTTCGCCGCTCCCGATATTCAGAATCGCAATCGGTTTGTGTTGGCTGGCTAGAAAAATTTCTTTTCCGTCAGGCGAAAAAGCGATTCTGATTGCCGCGTATTCCGCGCCGGAAAATGTTTTGATATCTTCGCCCGTTTCAGCGTTCCAAAGATTTATAGTCTTATTCCAACCGCTCACCGCCAAAATTTTTCCATCAGGTGAAAAGGCGACGGAAGCAGCGTATTCTTTTGTTTGAGCTTGAATTTTTCTTATCGCTTTTCCGGTTTCCGCGTTCCACAAAGTAACGAATTCAAAACCGCAGGAAGCGAGAGTTTTCCCGTCGGGCGAGAAAGACATATCACGATAAATTCCTTTATCGTCGGTTAATTTGTTAAACAGTTTTCCGCTTTCCGTATTCCAAAAATAAATTCCGTCGTAGTCGCCGCTCGAAGCGATAATTTCTCCGTCGGGCGAAAAAATCACCGTATCAACCGACGATTCCATTTTGAAAGTTTTTAATTGTCTGCCTGTTTCGACATTCCAGAGTTTGACGGTTTGGTCATTGCTTCCCGAAGCCAGAAGTTTCCCGTTCGGCGAAAACGCGATTGACCGCACATTGCCGGAATGCCCTGTCTGCACGACGAGTTCCGCCTTTTGCGCGTAAAAATTTGCGGGAAACAAAAGCAAAATTAAAATCAGCAATAAAA
>CAYUGW010000574.1:0-3151 GCA_964444245.1 uncultured Blastocatellaceae bacterium
AGTAAAAGCAAGCAAATATTTGATTGGAGAAATTTTCATAAAAATTTATTTTAGTCGCAACTGATAAGCCGTCGAAGACGGCGGTCATTATTCCCCGCTTCGCCGCCCACAGTGCAAACTGTGGGGCAGATTTGACACATTATATTCAGCGGTTGAAAACCGCGACATATATTTTATGCCGCCATTTTCAACGGCTTTTACAAAAATTCAATCATTTCCCCACAGTTTGCACTGTGGGCTACAAATATAGCGTCGGTTTCACCGACTGAATCTCGATTTCTTCCGGCGCGTCTCAAGTTATTTACCGAAGTTTTTATTTGACGCATTCGATTCCGATCGCGTTGGATTTGCAAAACTTTAATCAAAAAAAGGCTTCGATGAAATATTATCATCAAAGCCTTTTTCGTCCAAAATAATTCAGCTGCTTAGTTCAAGCTGAAAGAATCCATCGGTTTGACGACGATTTCTTCGTCTTCCGTATCAACCTTAAAGTGCGTCGCGGTTTTCCATTCGTTGGTGATCGGAAGTTTTACTTTTTGATCGATATGACGTTTCAGGAAACGCGCGCCGTAAGTCTGGCTGAAACCTTTTTCGGTCAACAGATCGAGAGCTTTTTCGGTAACTTCGACGAGTTTGCCCTGTTTTTCCATACGGTTTTTCAGCTTTCTCAGATAGATTCGCGCAATGTCGCGCACTTCGTCCATCGTCAGAGGCGAAAAGACGACGATCTCGTCAATTCGATTGCGAAATTCGGGTGAAAATCTCTGTTCGGCGGCTTTCATCACTGCGCCTTTGATTTCCTTCATTTCGCCCGTTGATTTCTTGCCGAAACCGAGCGGCTTTTCGTATTTTTTGAAACTTTCCGAACCTAAGTTTGAAGTCATAATGATGATCGAATCGGAAAGATAAACCTTCTTGCCGCGTCCGTCCGTCATCCAGCCTTCGTCAAATGCCTGTAGGAAAATATTCATTAAATACGGATTCGCTTTTTCGACTTCATCGAGCAATAAAACGGTATATGGATTTTCCCGAAGCTGTTCGGTCAAAATCCCGCCGCGTTCACTACCGACAATGCCGCGCGGCATTCCGATCAGTTTTTCAATTCCGACCGTGCCTTCGCCATACTCTGACATATCAATGCGGATCATTTTTTCTTCATCGCCGAACATAAATTCGGCAACCGCTTTGGCAAGTTCGGTTTTTCCAACGCCCGTCGGACCGAGGAAAAGCAGAACGCCGTCGGGTTTATAATGATTTTCCTTGAGCGGTCCCTTATTAAGGCGCAGACTTTGCGAAACGGCTTTGACCGCTTCTTTTTGTCCGATCACGCGGCGACCCAAGCCTTTTTCCATTTCGGCAAAACGGTCGGTCGTATCGCGGAAGATCATATCTTTCGGGATGCGCGATTCCTGCGAAATTACGTCAATAATATGCTCGGCTTTGACGACCATCGAAGTCGGTTCGTTGATCTCGACCTTAACCGAAGCCGTGTCTAACCAGCCGATTGCTTTATCGGGCAAATGCAGGTTGCGAATATATTTCGGCGACATCTCCAGCGCGGTATTGATCGCTTCGTCGGAAATCGTTACCGAATAATTTTTTTCCAGACGCGGGCGAATCCCGAGAAGAATTTCCTTTGTTTCGTCAATCGTCGGTTCGGAAACTTTGACCAGTCTGAACCTTCGCGCCAGAGCTTCATCTTCGCCGATGTATTCTTTATATTCGGTCAGAGTTGTCGCTCCGATAATTCGCAGTTCGCCGCGAGCGAGTGCGGATTTGAACATATTTCCGGCATCCGAAGACGTTCCCATCGCCGAACCCGCGCCGATAATCGTGTGCGCTTCGTCAATGAATAAAATGATGTGATCTTTTTCTTTTACTTCGTCAATAATGCCTTTGATGCGTTCTTCAAACATTCCGCGCAGCATCGTTCCGGCGACGAGTCCGCCCATTTGCAGCTGAACGATGTGCGAATTTCTCAGGCGTTCGGGAACTTTTTCCGGTTCGAGTTCGATCAAGCGCGCCAGACCTTCGACGACCGCCGTTTTGCCGACTCCGGGTTCGCCGACGAGCATCGGCGAATTGGAACGCTCACGGTGCGACAAAATCTCGATCATCTGGCGGATTTCCTGATCGCGCCCGATGGTCGGCGGTAATTTGTCTTCTCTGGCAAGCTTGTTCAGGGAAACGCCGAAATGTTTCAAATATGAAGGAAGCGCGTATTTTTTTCGCGCCTTTTCTTCTTCTCTCTCTCGTTTTTTGATAACCGTTCGCGCTGTTTGCGCGACTTCATCGGACGGCACGCCCAGATTTTGCAAAACGTCATTAAGCAGACTGCGTTCGTCGTTTGAAAGTACGTAAAAAATATCGCTTGCTTCGATCACGCGGCGACCTTGCGAACGCGCCCGGTCCATCGAACGCTTAAACAGATCGGTCGTTTCCGGTGCGATCCGAAAACCCTTTCCCGTGTGTTGCCTGCCGCTTTCGATGCGTTTTTCGATCAACAGTTTAACGGATCGCGGATCAACCGCTAAATCGCGCATCGTCGAATTAAAAAGCTCGTCTTCTTCTTGCGCGATGGCGTGAAGAATATGTTCGACCGAAACATAATTTTGATCGCGCCGTTTTGATTCGTCGAGCGCGGTTTCCAAAATGCGCTGTCCGCTTTCACTAAATTTATCTTTATATGCGTCAATATCTGCCATAAATTTTCTCTCAGATTATAATTCCAATCCTTTTTGATGCCGCCCGGCAGAGATTGTCTGCCTTGTTAAATGATACCACTTGGAAAAGTCAGGGGAAAGAAAAATTTGGCTTCTTTTTTCGATTCAAATTTTTCTTTCCGACTTTTATTTTCCGACTTCGGCGTGAACCATTGTAAAATCACCAGTTACCTTTTCTCTTTTGGCATAAACGGTAACAAAATTTATTCCGTTAAATCTGCCTTTCCATTTCTCCGACAAAGGCTCGCTTGTCTTATCGGGCGGAATTTCGCCGACATTAATTTTGAAAACTTCCCGCAAAGCATTTTTTGAAGATTTCAGAGGCTCGCCCAAAAGGAGATTAAAACGCTTTGCCTGTCCCTTGAAAAACCTGACCGATAAACCTTTCGGATGACCGGAAACATTATAAAGACGAAACTCGCCCGGCA
>CAYUGW010000575.1:0-3148 GCA_964444245.1 uncultured Blastocatellaceae bacterium
TATTGCCGCGCCGACGATTGCGCCGACGACCTGCGCGACGATATAGGGCAAAATCTCGTTTGCCGGAAATCTTTTTCCCGCCCAGAGTCCGAGCGTTACCGCCGGATTAAAATGACCGCCCGAAATATGCCCGACGGCATACGCCATTGTTAAAACCGTTAGACCGAATGCCAGCGAAACCCCGGCAAAACCGATTCCGAGTTGGGGAAAAGCCGCCGCAAAAACCGCGCTTCCGCAACCGCCCAAAACCAGCCAAAGTGTTCCGACAAATTCCGCAGAAAGTTTTTTTACCAAAGACATAAATATTCTCCTGTTTTGTTTATTAGAATAATTCCTGGGAATAAAAAATAACTTTCGGTGATTATATGTAAGATTAAATTTTCAAAGAAAAATAATGGCGGAGAGGGTGGGATTCGAACCCACGGTACCCGCAAAGGCACAACAATTTTCGAGACTGCCCGATTCAACCACTCTCGCACCTCTCCGCATGGAAAGTAAAAAAGTGAAAACGCGTAAAAAGTGAAAAAGTTTTCGGATTCGAGAAGAAAGCTTTTTCACTTTTTTACTTTTAACCTTTTAAACTTAAAAAAATCCTGCATCAGTTTCCGGCATTCATCTGCCAAAACGCCTGATTCGATTTCGATTATGTGATTCAAAGAACTCGTGTTGCAAAGTTGGAAAACGCTTTCGACCGCGCCGAATCTCGTATCGTGTGCGCCGAAAACAAGACGTTTAATCCTCGCATTTACAAGCGCACCGGCGCACATCGCGCAAGGTTCAATAGTCGTATAAAGTGTTGTTTCAGTCAACCGATAATTGCCGATTTTCCGTGCCGCTTCGCGCAGAACGAGAATTTCAGCGTGTGCCGTCGGATCGTTATCGGTAATCGTACGGTTTCCGCCAACTGCCAGAATCTGACCGTCTTTGTCAATCAAACACGCGCCGATCGGAACTTCTTCAAACCGAGCAGCATTTTCCGCCGCTTCTAACGCTTTATGCATCCAAATTTTATCGGTTTCGGTCATAAAAAATAATTTTAACCGATAAAACGGGCAAACAAAAAATATATGTTGATAAATTTCGGGTGTCAAGTGTTACGGAAAAATTTAATTTAATTTTTTCAGTAAAACATCCGAATTAAAAACATCGAAATTCAATCTGATTTCTTGCATCTAAAGGCTGAAAATGATAAACATTTATTAGAGTTTTTGGCATTATTTAACCCTTTCCCGCAGATTTCTTCAAGAAGTTATGAAAAACGAAGTTCGGTTCGAAGAAGAAGCCGACGAAACCGACGAAAAACGCATAAATTCAGACTTTTTAACACTTGCCGAAGAAGTTCGCGCACGCAGCGAAAAGCCGAAAACGAACTTCGTCAAAATTCCGCAGAAACTTTCGGTTTCCGAATTTAATACGGCGATAATTCATTTTTATCGCGGCGAAATCTCGCGTTCAAACGTCTGGCGCACGCGGCTCGATGCAACGACAAATTGGGCTGTAATTACTGCCGGTGCGACACTTTCCTTTGTTTTCAGTTCGCCCGACAATCCGGCTTTTGCGATTCCGATCAACACGATTTTGGTTTCGATCTTTCTTTTTATGGAAGCGCGGCGGTATCGTTATTATGAAGTTTGGGCAAACCGTGTGAGAGTGCTTGAAACGGGTTATTTTGCGCCGATGCTCTCGCACCGGACGATGCCGCCGGATAAAGAATGGGCGGAACATATTTCGTCGGATCTGCTTTCTCCGCATTTTACGATTACCGAATGGGAAGCCATCGGGCGGCGGCTCAGAAGTAATTATTTGTGGATTTTCGTACTTCTTGCCTTGAGCTGGGGATTGAAAATCTATATTCATCCGTATCCGATTCCCTCGACCACTCCGGCGGAACAAGCCGAATTTTGGAACACACTGTTTAATCGCGCCCAGGTCGGAATTGCGCCGGGTTGGTTCGTAGTGTTTGTCGGCTTTTTATTCAATGCGATAATTTTATTTTTGGCGGTCGGAACTCTGAAACTGAAAGATGCTTCGAGCGAGGTGTTGCCGACGGAAAATCAGGAATGGCATCCGCTCCGGCAGGTTTCAAATTGGGCTGGAAGCAATCTCAAACGCCGCAATACGGTGCGCCGCGCCAAACGCGCCCGGCAGAGAATCCGTTCGGTGCAGAACGATATACGCGAAACAACGCAAGGGTAAACCGAAAAAAAATCGAAATTTTCCGAATAAAACCGAATTTCAGAATTTGGAAAAATAGCGGTTTGTTTGCTATTTTCAAAATACGACTTTAAGGAGATTAACAATAGATGTCAGAACAATTAGATGAGCGCGGAAGAGCTTTGGAAAATGAATATTTTCATCGCAAGGAAAGGGAATTGATCGAGAAGATGAAGGCAAAACTTCAGGCTGAAAACGCCGTGGATTTACATTTAAATTGCCCGAAATGCGACGGAAGTTTGATCGAAACCGATTATGAAAATATCAAAATTGACGTGTGTAATAAATGTTCGGGAACGTGGTTTGATGCCGGAGAATTGGCGCAAATCGTGGATAAAAACGAAAACAGCGGTTGGCTGAGCAGATTTTTTAAATAAAAAGAAATGAAAAAACAATTTATGTTCAAACGGCAATTTTTATTGTTGAGTTTGTTTTTGGCTCTAACCTTTTCGGCGTTTGCCCAGAAGACCGAAACGGTTAAAACAAATTCAGCCGGACGGGTTTCAAAGCAGATTCTCGACAGCAAATTGATGGCTCGTGAGATGCCTTATAATTTGTTTTTACCGAAAAATTATAACGATGAGGCGAGCAAAGAAACGCGCTTTCCGGTCATTTATCTCTTGCACGGATTAACCGGACATTACAATAATTGGGCGGAAATGTCTAAACTCGAACAGCACGCGGCGAATTATAATTTTATAATCGTGATGCCGGAAGGAGACAACGGTTGGTACACCGACAGCGTAAATGTTCCGAACGATAAATATGAAAGTTATATCGTTAAAGAATTGATTCCGGAAATTGATAAAAAATACCGCACTAAAGCGATGCGCGGAAGTCGGGCGATTGCCGGACTTTCGATGGGCGGTTACGGTTCGCTCAAATTCGGTTTAAAGTATCCGGAAATGTTCGCGCTCGCCGGTTCGTTCAGCGG